>DASQPS010000172.1:0-4231 GCA_035643845.1 Gemmatimonadaceae bacterium
GCACGTGCGGACGGGCCGCGCGCGTCACAAGATCAGGCAGCGGCTCCGCATCGAGGAGCAGAATACTTCGATCAAGCTCGGTCGCGAGATTCTCGATCGTGAGGTGAAGCGTCGCCGACTGGGGAAGACGGAGGACTCAGAGCTCCTGAGAGTGTCGAAGGCGCTGCATCTCACCGATGTCAATCACCTCATTGCATCGATCGGTCAGGGAGACATCAACGTATCGCAGGTTCTGAAGGAGCTTTATCCGGATACGGAAACGTCTCCGGAAGCGGTGAAGCCAGGCCCACTCGACTGGCTCGTGGATCGAGTCCGCGGCGCCCCGAAGGGCGTGCGCATCCAGGGCGTCGACGGCTTGATGGTGCGCTACGCCCAATGTTGTCAGCCGGTGCCCGGAGACCCGGTTGTGGGGTATGTAACAAGAGGGCGGGGCGTAAGCATTCACCGGTCGGACTGTCCCAATCTTCTCATGCTTGTGCAAGAGCCGGAGCGGCGGCTCGAGATAGATTGGAAGGAGCTCGAGGGCGAGAAATTCATGGTTCGTCTCGCGCTCGAAGCGACCGATCGTCGCGGACTCTACGCCGACCTGGCGACCGCCGTTTCAGCGACGGGGACCGACATCAGAAGCTTTGAGCTCCATAGCTCCGACGGGCACGTTGTCGGAGAGCTCGCCGTAGAAGTCGGCAACCTCGCGCATCTTCAGAAAATTCTAAAAGCCGCCCGCCGAGTGAAAGGCGTGACCGAGGTCGCGCGGCGCGAGCGGCTTGCCAGCGATACCAGGAATGTCGAAAGCAGCATTTGATCTTCAGGCGCCGTTCGAGCCTGCGGGTGACCAACCAAAAGCGATTGCGGAGCTGACGCGGGGACTCGAGAGAGGAGACCGCTTTCAGACGCTGCTGGGCGTAACCGGATCCGGAAAGACGATGACGATTGCGAACGTCATCAGAAATTTCGGCCGGCCGACGCTCGTGCTGTCGCACAACAAGACGCTCGCAGCGCAGCTCTATGGAGAAATAAAGAGCTTCTTTCCGCACAACGCGGTCGAGTACTTCATCTCGTACTACGACTACTATCAGCCCGAAGCGTACGTCCCGACGACGGACACCTACATCGAGAAGGACGCGTCGATCAACGAGGATATCGACCGCCTGCGGCTGCGCGCGACGTCAAGCCTGATGGAGCGAAGCGACGTGATCATCGTCGCCACGGTCTCTGCCATTTACGGCCTGGGTGATCCGCGCAGCTATCGCGAGCAGATGGTGACGCTCACCAAAGGCCAGAAGATTCCGCGCGACGACATCCTCCGTTCGCTGGTGAAGATCCAGTACTCGCGCAACGACATGGGTCTCGAGCGCGGGACATTTCGGGTGCGCGGCGACACCGTCGAGATTCTACCTGCATACGAAGAGCAGGGCGTGCGCGTCGAGATGTGGGGCGACGAGATCGAGAAAATCAGCAAGATCAATCCGCTCACGGGCGACACTATCGCGAATCTCGAAAAGGCCGCGATTTATCCGGCGAAGCATTTCGTGACGTCACGCCCGACGATCGAGCGCGCCGTAGCGCTCATTCGTGCCGAGCTGGTGGAGCGTTTGACCGAACTTCGCGCCGCCAACAAATTGCTCGAGGCGCAGCGACTCGAGTCGCGCACCAATTTCGACATCGAGATGATGCTCGAGATCGGCACGTGTGCCGGCATCGAAAACTATTCGCGGCATCTGTCGGGTCGTAACGAGGGCGAAAGGCCCGCGTGTCTCTTCGATTATTTCCCGGAGGATTTCCTCGTCGTCGTCGACGAGTCGCACGTGACGCTGCCGCAAATTGGCGGAATGTTCAACGGCGACCGTGCGCGCAAGCTGACTCTCGTCGACTACGGATTCCGTCTGCCGAGTGCGCTCGATAATCGGCCGCTGATGTTCGACGAGTTTCTCTCGCTGACTCCGCGTGCGCTCAACATCACCGCTACTCCAGGCGACATCGAGCTGCGACTGTCCGAAGGCGCGGTTGTCGAACAGATCATTCGGCCCACCGGTCTCGTCGATCCGCAGATCGAAGTGCGACCCGTTCGCGGTCAGGTTGACGATCTACTCAATGAGATCCGTCTCCGCGAACGAAAGGGCGAGCGCGTGCTCGTCACCACGCTCACCAAGCGCATGGCCGAAGATCTCGCGGACTATCTCCAGCAGATGGGCGTCCGCGTTCGCTACATGCACGCCGACATCGACGCCATCGAGCGCATGGAGATCGTTCGTGGGCTGCGACTGGGTGAATTCGATGTCCTGATCGGCATCAACTTGCTGCGTGAAGGACTGGATCTTCCGGAAGTCTCACTCGTCGCAATCCTTGACGCCGATCAGGAAGGCTTTCTTCGCAGCGACCGATCGCTGATTCAAACCGTTGGCCGCGCGGCCAGGCATCTCAACGGCCGGGCGATCTTCTACGCCGACAAGATGACGGGTTCCATGCAGCGCTGCATCGACGAAACCAGTCGTCGTCGCGAGCTCCAGACCGCGTACAACGCCGAACACGGCATCACGCCGGTGAGCGTGAAGAAAAGCGTCGATCAGGTGCGCTTCATCACTCGTGTCGCGGACGCGAGAACAGAACGCGAAGAGCGCGAGCAGGAAAAGAGTCGAAGAGTCGCGGAGGCGGGCGCGCACTACGGCGCTGACAATCTGCCTGCTCTCATCGCCGAGCTCGAAGCGCAGATGCGCGAGGCGGCGACAAATCTCGATTTCGAAACCGCTGCTCAACTTCGGGATCAACTCTTCGAGGTAAAGGCGAAGGCCGGCAGGCAGCAGGGCGGGAGAGGATCGCTGGCAGGCGTGCGCGGCCGGTAACGATGCCAGCGCACCGGCATCTCGTGCCGCCGCTCGCCGAGCGAGGACATCTGAAGCTCACCGAGCTGGAGCTGCGGCGCTGGGGCGAAGACCTCGGCAAATCTATTAACCCGCCGCTCCTTATAACGCTTGCGGGCGAGCTTGGCGTCGGCAAAACCACGCTGGCTCAATCGATTTGCGCCGACTACGGCGTCAGAGAAGAAATCACCAGCCCGACCTACGCGCTCGTTCAGGAATACTCCGCGCCACGCTCAGCGGTTTTTCACATCGATCTCTATCGGCTGGATTCTCCTGAGCAGCTGACGAATCTCGGTTGGGACGAAATAGTCAGTGCACGCGCGCTGGTGCTCGTCGAATGGCCGGAGCGCGCGGGTAATCGGTTACCCGACGATCACCTGCCAATTGACATCGATTACGTTCCCGGCGACGCTGGGCGCCGAGTGCTCCTGGCCGGATGAAGTCGTACACGATCGCGCTCGAGGGATCAACGTATCGCGGAAGCGTTGCGCTGCTTCGCCACTCGAAAGTCGTAGCCGAGCGAAGCCTCGGAGGCGAAGACGGCGGTGTGCAAAGATCAGGAAAAGGCGAGAAGCTGATGCCGGCGATCGCGGAGTGTCTAAAGGAGGCGCGCATCGAGAGAGACGAGATCGCGCGAATCGTCTGCGGCGCTGGCCCAGGCAGCTTCACGAGTCTTCGCGTCGCCGGTTCCGTGGCGAAAGGACTCGCAGTTGGCTACGGGGTCGATCTGTTCGCCGTGTCGTCGCTTCTTCTCATCGTCACAGGCGCAGTTTCTCCGCTTCCCGTCGGTGATTATCTATCTGTCCTCGACGCGATGCGCGGAGAATTCTTCGTCGCGCGCTTCACCGTGGCTGGCGATCAGACCGCTGTGCAATCGGGTCCAACGATGCTGATGGGCGCCGACGATCTGCGCGATCGCGCTGAGCAGGAGCGAGGGACGAAACTCGCTGGACCGGGACAAGAGATTGATCTCTATCCACACGCGAGGGGCGTCGCGCCAATGCTCGAGACAATTCTCGCGAGCGGAAAGGTAGATCTCGCTTCGTGGGAGCCCGACTACGGGAGATTGGCCGAGGCGCAAGTGCGCTGGGAGGCGGAGCACCGACGACCGTTGCCGAGGTGACCGCGCTGCTCCGCCCCGCCGCGGAAGGCGATATCGACCAGGTCGCACGGATCGAGCGCGCATGTTTTGCGGATCCGTGGAGCGAAGAATCGTTTCGTCGGCTGCTGGACGTGCCTCCTGCTATCTTTCTTGTGGCGATTATTCCGCCGGATCATTCGGTTAGCGGTTACGTGATTGCATTTGCGGTCGGTGAGGACGCCGAGGTCCTCAACGTGGCGGTGGACCCCCGGTTTCGTGGCAAGGGGTTGGC
>DASQPS010000173.1:0-5915 GCA_035643845.1 Gemmatimonadaceae bacterium
AATCTGCCGTCTGATCCCGGCTGCTGCGGCGCTGTGCAGGTTCCGAGCGACGGAGGCCCCATCGTTCTAATGGCGGACGCACCCACCGTCGGCGGCTACGCGAAGATTGCGGTCGTGACGGAGGCGGACATGCCCGTTTTGGCCCAACGCACCCCCGGCGAGAAAGTCAGATTCGAGCGCATAACCATTGAGCAGAGCCAACGCGCCCTGAAGCAAAGGGCCTCCGAGCTCAAAAGCATTCGTTCCGCAGGCGCGGCTTCTGCATAACATACGTGCTGATATCGCCGCTCGTCATGCGGCTCAACAATCGTTGGGAGGCTGAATCCATGGAAGAAAATTTCCGCGAAGGCATGAATCCGAACACAGGCTCTGAGCAAACGAGCTTTGGAAATCAGCTCAATTCCAGCTTCGATAAGGGCGATGGTGCGAGCCAGGCGGACTCAGTGGCGCGCGAGACGAAGCCGGATTCAGAGAGTACAGGTGGTGGGCTAACCAACCGGGTGAAAGGCGTCGCCTCGTCCGTCACTTCCTCGGTCAAGGGAAAGGCCTCGGCGATTCCCTCGATGCTCGCGGACGGGCTGGAGGCCGGGGCCACCGCTCTGCGCCAACGGAACACTTCGTCGGTCGCAACCACAAGCGGGTCGACAGCCATTGCCAATGACTCTGGAATGACCGCGGTCACGGACACTCTGGCGAGCGGAATGCAGACGAGCGCCGAATGGCTACGTGATGCGGATCTCGACAAGCTCAAACAAGGCGTCGAGAATCAGGTGAAGGAGCATCCGGCACGGTCACTCCTTATTGCGCTTGGAGCCGGATACATCATCGGGAAAGCGCTCCGGCGATAGATCGCATGTTGACCAGCGATACGTCACGAGGAGTCGGAGCGCTGCTCCGCGAGGTAGCCGAGGATGGCGCTCACCTCGCTCGACAGGAGGTACATCTTGCACGAATCGAATTCGCGCAGATAGCACGCGATATCGGAAAAGGAACGGGCTACGCCGTCGCTGCGGGGATGCTCGGATTGCTGACGGCACAGATGCTCGTGTTCGGCATCGTCCTGCTCATGGGGGACGCGCTGTTCCGCGGCCACTACTGGATTGCCGCATTCGTTTTGACGGTGATCCTGGGCCTGACCGCTCTGTTCCTGCTACGACGCGGTACCGCGCTCCTCTCTCCCAAAAACATCAAGCCGGAGAACACACTGGCAACGTTGCGGAGAAACACAAATGCCTGAAACAACCACAGAAGTTCGCGCGGACATCGAGCAGACTCGCGCCCGCATGTCGAGCGCAATCACCGAGCTGGAAGGAAAGCTCGATTTCGCGCAGAGAGTGCGCGAGCATCCATGGACCGCGGTCGGACTTGCATTTGGCGCCGGTGTCGCACTGAGCGCGTCAGGTGCGGACTTAAAAGCAGCGCAGGCGACTTCCGATGCGACCCGAGATACGAGTAGCAAGTTGAGTGTCGCGCTTGACGGAGTCGTCGCCGCGCTCGTCACTGGCGTTACGGAAGCGCTCCAGACCCGAATTGATAGCGCCGTAAACGAGGTGGTGACTTCGCTCCGTGGTAATTCCTCTACAAAGCCGCTCGTCGGATACGAGCGGCAGCCCGAAACGGTGCCAAGGGCAGACTGAGCCAGAATCGAATTGGCGGACGGGAATGCCCGTCCACGAAGCAAAAAGGCGCTGGAAATTTCCAGCGCCTTTTTTTGTCCCTGTCTCTTCTAAGGTCGCTACGGCGCGGGAGCCAGCGCCGGCGGCGTCGCCGCCTTCAGGTTCCGCGTCAGATAGCCGTCAGTCACGCGTTGAATCAAACGATAGCTCTGAAGGTTGTAGGCGGCTCCATGGCGTCCCGGCGGATATATCCTCAACTCCGCGTCTCTCCCCGCGTTGGTGAGCGCGGTCAAAAGCTGCATCGTGTTTTGCGGATGGACGTTGTCGTCCATCATGGAATGAATGAGAAGGAGGTTTCCGCGCATCTTCGCAGCTTGTTCGATGGGCGCACTTTCGACGTAGCCGGTTGGATTGTCCTTGAGCAATCCCATATACCGCTCGGTGTAGATCGTGTCGTAGAGCCGCCAGTCCCCCACCGCTGAATTGGCGACGCCAACCGGAAACAGCTCCGGATACATCTCCATTGTGTACACCGTGCTATACCCACCGTAGCTCGTACCCGTAATCGCCACACGTTTCGGGTCGACGTAGCTCTGCTTCGCCAAATATTTCGCGGTCTCAGAAAAATCGAGCGCTTCGTATTTGCCGAGGTGCTTGTAGACGACCTTCATGAACGCACTGCCGTAGTTGTTCGTACCGCGGTTATTCACACCGACCACGATGTAGCCTTGCTGAGCGAGCCATTGATGCCACCCGCTCGAAGAGAACTGATCGTACACTTGCTGCGAGCCGGGCCCACCGTAGACATCCATCACGACGGGATAGCGATGGTTCGGATCAAAGGGCACCGGCTTCACCATGTTGGCGTCGATATGGGTGCCGTCCGAGGTCGTGAACGAGAAGATCTCCGCCGGCGAATACTCGTGCGTCGCGATCCAGTTCGTAACCGCGGCATTGTTCTCCATGGTGCGGAGCTTTTGTCCCGCGGCTGACCAGAGCTCAACTTGCGCTGGCTCGTGTACTGACGAGTAGCGATCGATGAAGTAGGTCGCCGTGGGCGACATGTCGATCCTGTGATTTCCCTCAGTGGTCGTGATCCGGCGCTCGCCCGTGCCGTCGAAGTGAATCGAGTACAGCTGCCTCTGCAGCGGGGACACTTCTGTCGATGTGTAGTAGATGGTGTGCTGGTTCGCGTCGCTGCCTTCGATGCGCGTCACGCTCCAGTTCCCGTGCGTCACCTGGTTTATGAGCTTTCCCGAATAATCGTAGCGGTAGAGATGCTGAAATCCATCGCGATCCGATAACCAGAAAAACTCTGTCGAGCCCGACGGAAACGACATCATATCGTCGACGTTCGCGTAAAAATCATAAACATCGATCCACGTCTTCGATGTCTCAGTCATGACCTCACGACGCCCGCCCGTCCGCACGTCGAAGAAGTAAAGCTTCATTACGTTTTGCGGCCGGTTGAGCGTGATCACTGCGAGAGTGTCCGGCCTGCTGGTCCAGTAAATCCTCGGGATGTAGAACTCGCCCCTTTCGCCAGTATCGAGCCAGGTGTTGGCGCCAGTCGCCGTGTTAACGACACCGATCCGCACGGTGGCATTCGTGTCCCCCACCTGCGGGATGCGGATTTTCTCCCAATCCTGGTGTAGCCCCGAGTAATCCGAGAGCTGCACTTCCGGCTCCGCTGAGTCGTTCAACTGCCAGTACGCTATGTAACGGCTGTCGGGAGACCACTTCCATGCTTGCGCCTGACCGAACTCTTCTTCGTAAACCCAGTCGAAGTGGCCGTTGTACACGTGCTCCGATGCATCATGAGTCAAGCGCTTCTCTGCGTGCGTCGACAAGTCAGTCACGTACATGTCGCCGTCCCGCTCGAAGCCGAGCGACTGCCCGCTCGGCGACAGCTCCGCGGTGCGCGCGCCTTTCGTAGCGAGTTGCATGCTGCGATCGGCAAGAGAATAAATGTAGAAATCCGAAATTCCGGAGTTCCTGTATATGGGCTGGAAATTCGTTTGGAATACCAGATGCCGGGAATCGCGGGCCCACTGGAACGAGTCGTACGCGAAGGGCTGGCTGGTGCCGGGCAGGGTAAGTCCAGCGGAAGCAAAGAGGGTCGTGTCTCTGCCAGTCGCAGGGTCGTACGCTCGGATTACTGGTGTATTCGTGCGCGTATCGCGATCGGTGTATGAAAACCGTCGACCATTTTCGATCCAGTTGACGTTGCGCGGCCCTTGTCTCCCGTTGAGTATCGCGCCCACCTGGAGTGCTTCGTCGAGGCTGCCGAATCGCTGTTTTTGCTGCGCGCCCGACGCGAAAGGGAGGCAAATTACGAACAGGACGAAACACAGCCTGGTGGTTTTGTTCATGTCTGGGTTGGGGGTGTGAATGGGATCGATTGCGCCGCTTTTTTCAGGCGCTGCGTTTTGCGAGAGGGTCGATGTGCGCCTCTTCGCACTTTCTGCAAAGTACGACGCCACGAAAAGTGCAGATGATGCAGATGAAGGTCCCGCAGTTCGCGCAAGGGTAGCCCTCCGATGCCCGCTCCTCATTGTTACATGATCGGCAGATCATCGCGTCTCTTTCGCGAAGCACCTGGGGCGTACTCTTCATCTCGAGGGTCCGGGAAACGGGGATTCAGCAGCGGACCGGTTGCTGAATCTACATCACGGTCCGCATTTCACAACGCGTTTGGCCGCCTGCAGCCAACTCGACATTCGGTCGGGTCCCGCTTCTTCCCAACCGCTCGGCACAGGCGCGAGTCTCCGCTTTTCGCCTTCACTCTCGAAGCACAACCAGCCGTCGCTGTATTCACTGGCGACAGCAACGCTGCGGCGAAAAGGTCCCCTTCGTCTTTCCGGCGTGCGCCGACGATCCGGAATCCCCGGCGTGCCCGCAGAATCGACGGCGGCCCGTCGATCAGCCTTTCGTCTTTCCGCGGCGGCTGGTGTGACGAGCCACACCTCCCAGCGTCTCCCCGCCGTGTCGAGAAAGGTCCGATAACTCACCGAGAGGTCCTCCGTCGGCAATCTGCGCCACAGTCTGCGCTCACTAGCTCTGCGTTGCACAGCAGGTGCCAGAAATCCTCGTTGAGCGAATGATGTTGCTGTCATTTTTTTGCAAGAAAACGTACGTATTTCATAGCGATTTCACTCGATGATGCATCGCAATCAGCGAAGATCCAGTTTTCTTCCCGTATCGAGATGATCGAAATTCAGAATGGTGTTGAACACCATGAAATAACTTCCGATCGTCTCGCCACGATAAATCGGATTGTTGGCGAAGAGAACCACGTGGCCCTTGCCCAACGGCGCGTCGACGACGACCGGCCGCCGCGCGACGTCGTTACCGTCCAATAAACCAGAAGCCAACAAATCCCGTTGCTCGCTGAATCTGAGAATCACGCGCGGCCGGAGCGCGGGTGGAATAACCGACAGCGGATTCCGAAGCTGTTCATCGGTCACTGGAGCAGCCTCCCACGGTTCGACTGGCCTTCTTTGAGGAACATCGTTGCGGGGGTCCAGCGCGAATCGACCCTGCGGAACGTCGACGTCTTCCGTCGTGCCCCGTCCCGTCGGGCGGGCGTTCGACGAATCAGCGAAGCGTCCTCCTCGGGTTCCCAGAACGTTGGTGATGCTGAAGCTCGAGCCGTCGTCGCTGTACACGGCGAGACTGTCCCGCAGCCCATACGCGATCGGGCTCGCGTCGTCGACGACTTTTGTGCGAAGCAGACTCCCCACAACGTGCAGACGCGGTGGCTGGTTCAGGGAAACGCCACTCGCAAGTCCGAAATTGACGGCAAGATCCGCTGTATTCTCGACGGTGACGAGCACGCCCCCGCTCTTGACGAATGTCGCGAGGTTGGCGAGACCGGTGAGCCCGAGCCCCGGCCGAATGTCGTCCGTCTCATCGATTCCGATGTTGGGCGTCAGTGCTGTCTTTTTCCAGGGCATCGGATTCCGCCACATCGGAAGGCCCGCAACGATCGACTGCGGACTTCCACCGCCAGGCGGGAAAAGAATCACATCGTACTTTGAAATGAGATTCGGATCTTTTGCTGCGTCCTGGACGCTGATGTACGCGTACGGGATGTGAAGAAAATCGAAAGCCTGTCGCCACCAACCCTCAGTTTGCGTGCTAATCCACGTGTGCATGATGGCAACGCGCGCAGCGCGCGCAGGGTGCATCGCCACCGACGGAGCAGTGTTGAGTGCATAAACCTGGACGCCTAGATCCGTTGCAGCCTTGTCGAGATCAGCGGACGAAACCTTGCGAACGACGAATGAGCCCCGGCCA
>DASQPS010000174.1:0-4789 GCA_035643845.1 Gemmatimonadaceae bacterium
ATCGACCATTCCGCCGGTGTGCGAGTCGTAGAACTTATTGAACGCGGCGCCGTCGAAGAGCGGCATTGTCTTGAGCGTTCCAAGAATCTGACGGATCCGCGAATCGTACTCGCCATCGTTGATGATGCCGAGCGCATGGGCGGAGTACGTCGCTCCAATCTGACTCGAGATGTCCCAAGCGGTTACGAATTGATAGGTGTCGTGGGCCTGCGCGAGCCCGGTGGAAGCTTGGGTATTGTTGGCGACGAAAGTCCACGCAAGACGAGCGGCGTCGAGGTATTGTTGCGATTCAGCGTCCGTCGGCGGCGGTGGATTGGGGCCCGTCGAGTCCTTGCTGCAACCTGCCGTCATCACTGCGACGGCCATTAGGGCGAGTGAGCGTTTTCCCATAGGAATTTTTGAAAAAGACAAAAAACATATGAGGCGAGATTCGGGCCGCTGTGCTGGGATGGTGGATTGCCGCGCATCAAACAGCAGAGCTTCGGAGGCTCTTGGCACTGCCCAACCATTTGATCCGTACTATTGTCTAAAACTGCGACCGCCAGCGAAGCAGCCCACCCTCTCATACGATTTCATGTCCAAGCGCCATCCACTGCAATGCGTTGCCGTTCTTGCATTTATTGCGTTGGTAGCGAACGAGGCCCGCGCGCAAACCCCTGCGTATCCAGCTCCCTCGGTCGGTGCGCCCTCTTCAAAGAATTCTCCCCAGACTGCGTCGCCCACTGGCACCAAAGTGATGCGCGCTTCCCGTCTTTCTGGGTCGATCAGCATCGACGGAAAGCTTGACGAGCCTGCGTGGGCGGCGGCCGTGCCCGCGACCGATTTCATGCAAAGCTATCCGAACGTTGGCGCGAAGCCGACTGACTCGACGTCGGTCCGAGTGCTTTACGATGACGACGCGTTGTACGTCGGAGTGCGGATGTTCGACTCCGATCCCAAGCTGATCGCCGCCCAGTTGGCCCGGCGCGATGCAACTGGCATCTACTCGGACTGGCTGCACGTCATGATCGACTCATATCGCGATCGGCGCACATCGTTCCGGTTCTCCGTCAATCCGCGCGGCGTCCAGAAAGACGTGTTGGAGTACAACGACAACAACGGCGAGGATGTAAACTGGGACGCGGTCTGGCAGGTCGCGACCACTGTGGACACCGCCGGGTGGACCGCCGAATACAGGATTCCGTTCTCACAGCTTCGGTTCAGCAGCGTTCCCAAGGGAACCGAAAGACTTTGGGGATTCCAGGTCATGAGAGATGTCGCGCGTCGCAACGAACGCGACAGCTGGTCGCCATGGAAGCAGACCGATCCCGGTTTCGTTTCATTCGAGGGAGATCTCGCGGGTATCGTCGACATTCCGACTCCGCGTCGGCTGGAGATAATGCCGTACGTGAGCGGCAAGCTTACGCGCGCTCCCGGCGACGCAGCGAATCCATTTTACCGCGCGAACGACACGAAGCCATCCGCCGGTGCCGATCTCAAGTACGGGCTCCCGAACGGTCTTACCCTTACGGCAACGGCAAATCCGGACTTTGGTCAGGTAGAAGTTGACCCGGCCGTCGTGAATCTCAGCGCATACGAGACATTCTTCCCGGAGAAGCGGCCATTCTTCGTCGAGGGATCCAACCTCTTCAACATTGGATCGATCAATGGCGGCCCGTCTTTCGGCTCTCAGCAGATTTTCTATTCGCGCCGGATCGGCAGGCCGCCGCAGCGTTTTCCCGACGGGCAATTTGTCGACGCACCCGACGCAACGACGATACTAGGAGCGGGCAAGCTCACCGGCAAAGTGGGCGCGTGGTCGGTAGGCGTGCTGAACGCCCTCACCTCCGAGGAGAACGCGCGCGTTCTGGGAGCAAATAACCTCGAGTCCAGCACTCCCGTGGAGCCGCTGAGCAACTATTTCGTTGGTCGCGTATCGCACGACTTCCGCGGCGGGAATACAATCATCAGCGTTGGCGGGACCGCAGTGAATCGTGATCTCGCTGACACCGTTTTCAAGAACTTGCTCCGTTCGAGCGCGGATGTCGGAAGCCTCGACTTCGAGCACCGATGGGCAAAGCGGCAGTGGTCTATGACAGGTGCTTTCTCCGAGTCGAGAATCAACGGAAGTCGGAGCGTGATCGAGAACGCACAGACGACGAGCGCACGCTACTACCAGAGACCGGACGCTGATTATCTGAGCGTCGACACGAGCGCCAATTCGCTGTCAGGATATTCCGCAAAGCTCGGTCTGAACAAATCAGGAACCTGGTCTCTTAGCGCAACCGCCAAGGCAATCAGCCCTGGCTTCGAGGTCAACGACCTCGGTTTCATGGGTCGCGTTGACTACCTCAACTTCGGGTCCGGCGGCAGCTACAACAATTTCACGCCGAGCAAGCTGCTCCGAAGCTACAGTCTATTCGCTGGAACGAACCACGCCTGGAACTACGGCGGCAACAAGATCTGGACGAGCTACTTCAATCAAGTCACGCTGAATTTCACCAACCTCTGGTCGGTGTACGCCGGAACGGAGTACGACCCAGGTGCCATCGATGACCGGCTCACTCGTGGAGGGCCACTCGGCCTTCAGCCCACGCAGTACAACGCCTGGACGCAGATCGTCACGGACGCGCGAAAATCGCTCTCCTACAACCTTTATGCGAGCTACTTCGGCGACGTCGACCATGGATACGACAAAGAGCTAAGTCTAGGTCTCGATATGCGGCCGAGCTCGTCGATCCACGTGACGGTAACGCCGGGTCTCTCGCTATTCCACAATACGATCCAGTACGTGCGCGCGGCCATTGATCCTTTGGCAACGTCGACCTATGGCAAGCGGTACGTATTCGGCAACATCTACCAGACGACGCTCTCGGCGACGACGCGCGTTGAATGGACGTTGAGCCCTCTTCTCTCGTTTCAGCTCTACGCGCAGCCATTTGCGTCAGCGGGTCGCTTCAATGGCTTTAAAGAGTTGGCGACGCCAGCGACCAGAAACTACCTGGTGTACGGCCGCGATAATGGCAGTACGATCAGCAAGACGACGGATCCCGCGAGCGGGAAAACCCTGTCGTACGACGTCGACCCCGATGGAAGCGGACCTGCCCCAGCCTTCTCCATCGGCAATCCTGATTTCCGAACCCACTCACTTCGTGGAAACGCCGTCGTCCGTTGGGAGTACAGGCCGGGGTCTGCCATCTTCTTCGTCTGGCAGCAGGAGCGCAGTGATTTCCTGCCGTTTGAAGGAGACTTCCGTGCAAGCCGCGACACCCGCGAGATCTTCGGGCGGCCGAGCAATGTGTTCCTTGTGAAGGCAACGTACTGGTTTGCCCGGTAGAGAAGAACTCCTGAAGTTTTATGGGGTATATTTTCTACAGCAAGAGACTGCAATGCCGACCGACGAGAAGCCCAGCAAAAACGAGGATGAGTATTTCGCCAGGCAAAACCTGGAGATAATCCGGGAAATGCGCGCCAGGCTGGATGCCGAGCGAAGAAAGGTCGAGCGACACTCGCACCACAACAAATGCCCGCGGTGCGGAGCCGACCTGAGAGAGGAGCACACGGAGCACGTGAAGATCGACGAGTGCACGGAGTGCGGCGGGATCTGGCTCGACAAGGGAGAATTCGAGCAACTGCGACGAGTGAATCGCGCACGCGGCGTTTCTGGCGGAGTTTTGGGCTCGCTCTTCAGACGCGGCGCACACCAAGGCCGTTGACGCAAAAGAAGGCCGTTAGCGGATACTAACGTTATTGATGCAAACAAAAGCGCGTCTCCTGCGACGCGCTTTTGTTTGGTTCGAGGCGACGCATATTTCCAGCAATGGCTGATCGCATCATCCGATGGTGTATCCAGGCTGGCGTCGTTCTCGCCATAATCGTCGCTCTCCCGTACAAGCTGTTCGAGCTCGATCGCTACTTCGTTCCGAAGGAGCTCGTGCTGCACGTGGTTGCGCTCGTAATCGCCGGTATCCTACTGGCTCGGCGCCGCTCGCTCTCTTTCGATCTCGTTGATGGACTGCTCGCATTTTTCCTTCTCTGGAGCCTGGCGTCCTCGCTCTTCGCCGGCAATTACTGGCTCGCACAGCGCGCGCTCGGCATTAGCGTGTCCGGCGCGATTGTGTTCTGGGGCGCGCGATCTGTTGCTGATCGCGGGACCTACCAGCCGATCCTCGCCGCTGTCGCCGTAGCGTCTGTTATCGGTGCCGCGTTCTGTCTGGCGCAGGCGTACGGTGTGGATACCGAGTACTTCAGCACGAATCGTTCGCCGGGCGGGACGTTCGGCAACAGGAATTTCGTCGCTCATATCGCAGTCATCGGACTGCCCTCGCTCATTTGGTGCACCGTCACTTCGCGACGTGCTATCACGGTAACCCTCGGTTCTCTTGGTGCGGCGTTACTCGCTGCTGCACTCGTCCTGTCTCGGTCACGCGCTGCCTGGCTTGCTGTAATTGCTGGCGTTGTGATTCTGTTCGTGCCGATGCTAGCCTCGAGGAAATATTGGGCTGGCGGCCAAGTAGGCGGGCGGTTCGGAAGACTCGTGCTTGCAGCGGCAATAGGCGCAATGATCGCGATGGTGTTGCCGAACACGCTCAACTGGAGCAGTGAATCGCCGTACCTTGATACCGCGCGCGGTGTCATCGACTACAAAACGGGAAGCGGACGCGGGCGTCTGGCGCAGTATCGGAACTCGATGCACATGGCTGCCGCGAATCCCATCTTCGGTGTCGGCCCGGGAAACTGGCCCGTCGAATACGTCAAATTCGCACCGTCAAATGATCGCTCGCTCGCCGAGGACGGCATGACGGCGAAC
>DASQPS010000175.1:0-6097 GCA_035643845.1 Gemmatimonadaceae bacterium
CTGCGTTCGCGTGCGCTATGACTGCCTGCATTATGGGACTGAATCGCGCGATCGCTCCGGCCCTGAGGTAATCACCATAACTGAATCCGCCAGGCAAAATGATTACGTCCGATCCGGCCAGATCCTGTTCCTTGTGCCACAGGTAGACGGCTTCTTCACCGAGGGCCTCGGTAACTGCGTGGAACGCGTCGTAGTCGCCATTCGAACCAGGGAAGGTGACGATGCCGAACTTCATGCGTGTACCGCCGATTCGATCTCGAAATCTTCCGTAACGGGATTGGCAAGAAGCTTTCGGCACATCTCCATTACCTTCTCTTCGGCGGAAATCGCGTCGTACGAGTCAGTCTCAACGATCACGTACCGTCCAACGTGCACGTCTTTCACAGCACTGAATCCGAGAGTGCGCAACGCGTCCGCGACCGCCTTCCCCTGCGGATCGAGAAGCCCCTTCCGGGGCGTGATGTGCACTGCGATCCGAAATTTTGCCATCAGGGCTGTCCTCCAATCGGACCGGCGGGAGGCGGGTTGATTGGTCCTCCTCCGCGCGGCGGCTCGCCCGGTCCGGGCGGACGCCGCCTTCTCCGACGACGATGTGGGCGCTGCCGTGGCGCTTCAGTTGTCGTGACGAGAACGCTCGCTGGCGCAAGCAGAAGCTGCTCATCTTCGTCGGAGATGACGGGCGCGTCGCCGACTGGACTCTTATCGAGGAGGCCGAATATCACCGTCTTCGCGAGTCCGTATAGCACGTATACCACCAGGGCAGGGAAGTAGAACTCGGTGCGAAGCAGGAGCACTCCAATCAGTGTCGCCAACACGACCAGAGTGCTGAGCACCTCGCTGATCTTGCGGAATCCAACGGTGGGAACGGCCGGATAGGAAACGTTGCTGATCATGAGGAACGCGAGCACGAGCATGAGCCCGCGTAAGCCGGCCGGCCAGTTCAAATCGCCGATGATCGTCTGGTTGTAGAGCGACGTCTGGCTGAACCAGAAATAAGTCGCGAGGGTCATTCCCGCGGCGGGGCTTGGAAGTCCGTGGAAGTACCTCTTCGCTCTACCGGCCTGTTCGACGTTGAATCGCGCGAGCCGGATAACGGCGCAAGCGACGAAAAGAAACGCGAAAATCCAGTCCCAGCCGTTTCGGTTGAGAACGGCGAAATACATGATGAGTGCGGGGGCCAAACCAAACGAGATCGCGTCGACGAGCGAGTCGAGCTCTGATCCGAACCGCGAGCCCGTTCCAGTCGCGCGGGCAATACGCCCGTCGAGCGCGTCGGCAATTCCAGCGGCGACCACGCATCGTGCCGCAGTGTCGAACTCGCTTCTGGACGCCGCGACTATTGCGAACACCCCGAAGAAAAGGCTCGCGAGAGTCGCACCGTTCGGAAGAATGATGACGCCCCTCCGTCTCGGTGTTTCGGCAAGGGACTGCTGACGCCGGGCGAGATCCGGATTGATCGTCAATGCGGTAGCTCTCCGAGAACAGTGACACCAGCGGTAGTGACGTCGCCAAGTTTGGCGCGGACGGTCGAGTTCGGCGGAAGGAACAGATCGACACGCGAGCCAAAACGGATTATTCCCATCCGATCTCCCTGACGCACGCGATCGCCCATCTTGCTGTAGGTAACGATGCGCCGCGCAATCAGGCCGGCAATCTGCCTCACCAGCACTCGCTCGACGTCGCCCACTCTCGGCGTTCGCGCCGAATCGGCTGGAGTAGTCTCAATGCCGACGGACATCTGCTCGTTCTCGAGACTCGACTTCTCGGCCGACGCATTGAAAAACTTGCCTTTGTTGTAGTGCACGTACGAGATCACGCCGTCGACGGGGTAGCGGTTCACGTGCACGTTGAAGACGTTCATGAAAATCGACAGTCTGATCGCGCGGCCGTTGATGAAGCTCGGCTCGTCTACCTCGGTAATCATGATCAGTTTGCCATCGGCGGGCGCGACGACGAGGGAGTGTCCGCGCTGCCCAACCCGCTCCGGATCCCGAAAAAAGTAAGCAACCCACAGAGCGAGAAGCAGAAGTACGAACGCAGCCAGCCACAATCCCCAGGAGCGCCGCGCTATCGCAACCCCGAACGCCGCAGCCGCGATCAGTCCTGCGATGAAAATGAACACCAGTCCTTCGCGCGCGAAGTTCAACTTTGTGGTGTGGTCTTGAGACGCTGGCCCGTGAGTCGGTGATAAATGTCGAGATACCGCTCACTGGTCGCCGTGATCACTTCTTGCGGCAACCCTGGCGGCGGGTAGTTGCCATTCCATTTTCCGGCGCGCTTCTCCCCCTCGAGATAATCGCGAAGCGGTTGCTTGTCGAAGCTGGGTTGTCCGTGCCCGGGCTCATAAATGTCGGCTGGCCAGAAGCGGGAGCTGTCGGGGGTGAGGACTTCATCCACCAATATAACCTCTTCCGAGTTGCCTTTGTTTGCGACTCTGCCGAACTCGAACTTGGTGTCCGCGATGATGATTCCTTGTTTGGCGGCGATCGCCCGACCGCGAAGATAGATCTCGCGTGAGAGCTTCTCGAGCTCGCGGGCCCAGCGCTCTCCGATCAGCTCACGCATCCGATCGATAGTAATGTTTTCGTCGTGGCCTTCGTCGGCTTTCGTGGCAGGACTGAAAAGCGGAGGGTCGAGCCGATCGGATTCTTTGAGTCCGGTTGGTAGCCGCTCCCCAGCCAGCGTTCCATGCTGGCGGTATTCCTTCCACGCTGAGCCGGACAGATAGCCTCGGATCACGCATTCGATCGGGAATACGGTCGATCGACGACACAGCATCGCCCTGCCTGCGAGGTCGCTCTCGTATCCGGCGAGCTGCGGAACTTCGCGCACGATCTCCGAAATATCAGCGGACAGCATGTGGTGCCGAACGGTTCCCTCGAGCTGACGCAGCCACCACGCCGTAATCTGGGTGAGCACCGCACCCTTGTGCGGAATCGTCTCCGCCATGACGACGTCGAAGGCACTGACGCGATCTGTGGCGACCAGCAGGAGCCGGTTGTCGTCGACGATGTAAACATCGCGCACCTTCCCGCGACGAAACGGCGTAAGCGGCAGCGCGCTCGCCTGCATCAGCATCAGACCCGAATCTCCTCGGCGTCTGACCGCGCCGTCTCGCCGGCAAAAAGCGGCGTGATCACTTCTCGCAAAAAGTCGTCAACCTGTTCCGGCGCTCGACCCACGAAACGGCGCGGATCGATTGCACCCTCCAGGTCCTTAACAGAAACACCGAACGACTTGTCTTTCCCCAGTCGAGCGAGGAGATCGTTGGCGTCAGCTCCGTTTTTTAACTCACGCGCGGCATCCATGCTGTGTTTTCTAATCGTCTCGTGCGCGACCTGCCTATCGCCGCCGGCACGCACCGCTTTGAGTATGAGCTCCTCGGTCGCCATGAACGGCAGCTCCGCCGCGACACGCCGTGCTATGACCGCGGGATGCACCTCGAGTCCGCCGGCGACATTGGCCATCAGGAGGAGGATCGCATCGGTTGCGAGGAACATCTCTGGAATCACGAGCCGCCTGTTGGCGCTGTCGTCGAGCGTGCGCTCGAAATACTGAACTGCGTGAGTCTGATTCGCATTCCCCTCGAGCGAGCCGACGAATCGCGCCAGCGAGGCAATCCTTTCTGAGCGCATCGGATTCCGCTTGTACGCCATCGCCGACGAACCGACCTGCTCGGCTTCGAACGGCTCCTCGATTTCGCCGAACGACTGAAGCATCCGGACGTCGCTGCTGAACTTCGCGGCGCTAGCGGCAAGTCCGGCGTCGACGGACAAGACAAAAGCATCGAGTTTCCGGGAGTAAGTTTGGCCGCTTACGGGAATCGCGCCGGCGAACGACATCTTCTCCGTAACGAGCAGGTCCAGACGGCGCACCTTTTCATGGTCTCCGTCGAACAACCGCAGAAAAGTTGCCTGCGTTCCCGTCGTTCCCTTCACCCCGCGGAACGGCAGGGTTCTCCGCCGATAGTCGATCTCCTGAACGTCGAGTACGAGGTCCTGCATCCAAAGCGTCGCGCGCTTTCCCACGGTGGTGAGCTGCGCCGGCTGGAGGTGCGTGTATCCGAGAGTTGCCTCGTCACGCCACTTCTCGGCGAAGCCGGCGAGAGCGCGAATTACGTCGAGCGCGCGACCGCGGAGCAAGTCGAGGCCGCGCCGCATCAGAATCAGATCCGCGTTGTCCGTCACGAATGCGCTGGTGGCACCAAGATGGATGAACGGCTTGGCTTTGGGAGCGACGTCGGCAAACGCGTGCACGTGCGCCATCACATCATGACGGAACCGCTTTTCGTATTTTGCAACCGCGTCGAAGTCGATGTTGTCGAGGTTCGCGCGCATCTGGCGGATGGCTTCGTCCGGAATGTCGACGCCGAGCTCTTTCTCGGACTCAGCCAGCGCGAGCCAGAGACGACGCCACAGGCCGTAACGGGTTGCCGACGACCACAGCTCCAGCATCGCTGTCGACGCGTAGCGATCGGCGAGGGGCGAGCTATATCGGTCGTGCACCGCTACTGGAGGCTGAATTCCGTGGCGTATATCTGCCCGCCGCGCTCGAAGTACATCCTGACGGCGCCGCTGCCGTAATTGGTCAGGATGCGATTGACGGATTCCGCGTCGGTGATCGGCGTCCGGTTGATCTGGACGATGACGTCTCCCGCCTGAATGCCGAGCTGTTGTTGCACTCGGTCGCTCACCCGAGTTACAAGGGCGCCTTGTCTGCTCTGGATCTGGTATTGTGCGCGAATCGCCGGCGTGAGCGAGATCAGCTCGAGCTCACGCAACACGGTTACGCGTGGCGCGTTGATGTCTGGAAGGTCGACGACTTTCACGCTCACGGGAATCTCGCGTCCACCGCGCTTGACCGTCAGCGAATCGTTCTCTCCTACGCGAAGCTCCAGCAGCTCTGCGTACCAGTCGTAGGGATTGTGAAGAACTCTGTTCTGCGAGCGCGTGACGACGTCGCCCGGACGAATGCCCGCACGCGCCGCTGGGGATCCAGGCACGACTGATGCGACCACCACGCCGCCATTCCCGACAGCGCCTTGTCCGCGAGAGAGCGCGGGCTGGATTCCGATCCACGGCCGTCTCACCACTCCATGAGCGAGCAGGTCCTCAGCGACCCGCCGAGCACGGTTTATCGGAATAGCGAAGCCAATTCCAATCGAACCGCCGCTGGGCGAAAACAGGGAGCTGTTTACGCCAATTACTTCGCCCGCTGCATCAACCAGCGGGCCGCCGGAATTGCCCGGGTTTATGGACGCATCGGTTTGAATCATGTCGACGTAAACTCCAGACCCCTCGCTGGGAGCGGCGAGGTTGCGGCCGGTACCGCTTACTACACCAGCGGTGACACTTGGCTCGGAGTTCGCAAACATGAACCCGTACGGGTTTCCGATAGCGATCGCCCACTCGCCAATGAGCAGATCGCTCGACGATCCCAACGGAGCGACCGGAAGATTTTTCGCGTCGATCTTGATTACCGCGAGGTCGTTCGTCTCGTCGCTTCCAATCAGCTTGGCGGGATAAGTCGTCCCATCACTCAATGCCACCTGGATGCGCGTAGCTCCCGCGACGACGTGGGCATTGGTCAGTATCGCTCCGTCCGAGCGAACGATGAATCCGGATCCAAGTCCAGCAGCAGCGCGCTGGCCGGAGCGGCCGCCAAAGAATTGCTCGAAGACGTCAGCAGGCACCCGCTCGACTACCTCGGTCTGCACTGTTACGACGGCCGGCGCAACGCGCGCAACCGCTTCGGTGATCGCAGTGCGACGTGTCGAGCTCACGGCGCTTGGTGAGACCTGCGGAAGCTGCGCCGCCGACTTGGAGCTCGACGCGCCCTGACACGCGAGAAACATTAGCGCGAAGACTACGCGGGCGAAACGAATCTTCATGACGGGGTACGCGACTTCGGACGCTTCGCGAGATCGCTCAGGAATCTGTCCACGCTTCGATCACTGAACGGATGCACGATGAGTGCGTGCAGAGCCTCGGGCTTGAGAGTCACGATGTCAGCCCCGGCCGTTGCGCATTCGGAAAACTGGAGCGCATTGCGCGGCGATGCCGCCATCACATCACACTCTTCACCGCCGGCGTCGAGA
>DASQPS010000176.1:0-2692 GCA_035643845.1 Gemmatimonadaceae bacterium
CGTCAGCGTGGAGATCGTCGCGACGAGAGCAGCGAGCGTTTGCTGAACTGCTTCCGTCGTCGGCGTGCGAAGCGGGCGCACGGCGAGCACCAGTGAAGTTCCGGCGAAAACGAAGCAAAGGGCCGTGAGCGGAATCATAGGTATCCCGCCGACCCTCCACGATGTGACTGTCGAGAGATCGAGATACCAGCCGAAGAGCACCAGCACTCCAATGCAGGCGACAGCGCCGCCAGCTACCAGAGGGAGCCGCTCGAAAAACCCGATGGAGGGACTGTGGCGTCCCGACGGGCTCAGTACCACTTCAGTTGGATTTGCCATGAAACCTGGAAGAAAAAAACCTATTCTCGAAACTTGGTCAGTGCAATTCTACCAGGCGATCGCTTTGCGGTCGCGAAAGAAGCCGCCTGTCGGCCCGCTGTCAGGAAGTGTTGCCAACCAGACCGGCGTTTCGGCTCCCTTCTCCACGCTTCGACGCGCGGCTCGTCCACCCATTCCGGTTTGAACCCAGCCCGGATCCACCGAATTGATGAGGATTCCCATTCCTTCCGTTTCGGCTGCCACCACTCTCGTCACGACATTGATTCCGGCTTTGGACATTCGATAAGCGATGTAGCCGGCGCCCATCTCGGCGAGCGAACCCATCCCGCTCGAGAGGTTCACGATGCGTCCGTAGCGCCGGCTTTTCATGATCGGCGTTGCCAAACGCGAGAGCAACAGCGGACCGTAGCAGTTGGTCTGCATCGTATCGCGGATGATTTTTACTTCGTGCTCGGGAGTCGCGTCATCGTCTTCGACCATTATCCCGGCATTATTCACGAGAATGTCGAGGCGCCCGCGATCGCGCCGCACCCATCTCATGCACTCGCGGATGCTCTCCTCGTCGGAGACATCGAGCTCCCGCGCTTCCACCGGAAGCGACTCTGAGCTCAGTTGCCCCGCCGCAGTTTGTCCCTTGCCCGGATCACGGGAGCCGAGGATGACGCGAATGCCCTGAGCCGCAAGCTGACGACATATCTCAAACCCTATTCCCCGATTGCCGCCCGTCACCAATGCAATTCTTTGTTCTGCCATTTCCTTTCCGTTGGTAGGCATCGCCGAGCGGCTAAGTTACTGTAGCAGTTGAGGATCGACAAAGCCGCAGATGGCGCGCAATCCCTTCGCCCGGCTGCCCGGTCTAGCAAGTTAGAGGACGGGCAATATCATTGCATGAGCTTCTGCCTCCCTATGAGCGCCCCTCGACTCGCCCCTCCATCATTGCAGCCATCCAGGACGGATATCGCGCAACTCCTGAATGACGCGCGCAACCGAACGCTGCTATTGATCTCGGATTTATCGGACGAGGATCTCCACAGGCAACACAATCCGCTCATGAGTCCGATCATCTGGGATGTCGGTCACATCGCCCACTTCGAGGAGTTGTGGCTAACGCAAAATCTCGATGGACCGATCGAATTCTCGGAGATGCCAGGACTTTACAATCCGTTCGAGCATCCGCGCGCTACCCGCGCGTCGCTAGCACTTCCGACGCTGGCGCAGATGATGGGACGTCTCGAGGAAATTCGCCGACGCGTCCTGGACAGGCTCGATGCAATCGAGTGGAACGATGAAAATCCGCTGCTGAATGGCGGGTACGTCTATTACATGGTTCTTCAGCACGAGTATCAGCACAACGAAACGATACTTCAGACGTTGCAGCTGAAAAAAGGCGAGCCATATCGCGCGCCGCGCTCGGTTGCGTTTCCTCGTCGACCTGTCCCACCAGGCGGTATGGTTGAATTCGCCGGCGGTCGCGTGACCATCGGCACCTCGGATCGAACCGCCGCGTACGACAACGAGCGTCCAATACACGAGGTGGACGTGCGACCGTTTCTCATCGATAGGAATCCGGTGACTAACGGGCGGTTTCTGGATTTCATTGCCGACAGTGGTTACGAGCGGGAGGAACTGTGGTCGGAACGTGGCCGACGTTGGCTCGCTGAATCGGGCGCGGTCGCTCCCATGTACTGGATTCGAGAGGGGCAGAACTGGATCACGCGGACTATGGACATTGTTCGACCGGTAGACGCGACGCGCCCCGTCTGTCACGTCTCGTACTACGAGGCGGAAGCTTTCGCGAACTGGGACGGCAAGCGCCTCCCAACGGAGGTCGAGTGGGAAGCAGCGGCTTCCTGGGATTCTTCCACATCGGCCGCGCGGAAATTTCCATGGGGCGACTCCGACGCCGACTCCAGAATCGCGAACGTCGACCAGCTCGCCTTCGATACCGCGCCAATCGGGACCTATGCGAATGTGTCGCCTATCGGCTGCTATGGCATGATTGGCGACGTCTGGGAGTGGACGTCGAGTGATTTCAGCGCGTACCCGGGATTTCAGAGCTTTCCGTACAAGGAATACTCCGAGGAATTCTTCGGGGCCGATTACAAGGTGCTTCGTGGCGGATCGTGGGCCACCCGACCCGGCGCAATCCGAAACACTTTCCGGAATTGGGATTATCCAATCCGCCGACAGATCTTCAGCGGCTTCAGATGCGCGAGAGACGCGTGAGCCAGGACCATGCGGTTTCCGATACCGTAGGCGCGAGCCCGCCATACACCGTACGCCGGTCGCGCGAGCAAATGCTGCGCGACGTTCGCGAGGGTCTCACCGCAACCCCAAAGCAGCTCTCGCCGAAATATTTCTACGACGAGCGCGG
>DASQPS010000177.1:0-2204 GCA_035643845.1 Gemmatimonadaceae bacterium
GGCCTCATTAACACGCGATTTATCAGCATCCTGTTTTATGCGGGACATTATGGCGAGGCGCTCGCGCAAGCTCGGCAGGTATTTGAGCGCGACTCGACTTTCGTAGGAGTGCGTCACGAGCTCGCTCGTGCGTATGTCACTCTCGGTCGCTGCCCCGAAGCGTTAGCGGCACTGCAGAACTCCGTAGAACAACCAATGGGTCTATTACAAGGCGTGAGGGGCTACACCTACGCCAAATGCGGCCGCCGAGCGCAGGCGCGCGCCGAGCTAAATAACCTTCTGAGTCGTGCCAAAAGGGGCGAGTCTATCTCGCACTATGCGTTGGCGGTCATCGACGCGGGACTCGGCGATAACGACACGGCGATCGCTGAACTCCAGACAACGGATACCGAGCACGTTGGCTTATTCATGGTCAATCGAGAGCCGGCCTTCGCGAGCCTTCATTCCGATCCCCGATTCATCGCGCTGGTTCGTAAAGCCGGTCTGACGATGTTAGCGAAAACTGCCCATGAGCCGATTTGATCCTCGATTCCGTTTAGAAGTATGAACACGAAAACTCGCGGCGCGCATGTCGTATTCCGTCGCCGGATTCCGTTATAGAAGGTGGTGGCACCTGGTCCAACACAGTGAGGAGGTGTTTATGCGTTTTTCAATACGAGTGGCGTCGACGTTCGCGGGGATCGGGCTCGCGAGTCTCGGTGCGTTTCACATTAAAACGATCTGGGCACAGGGTTGCGCGCCGAGTCGCTTCACAAGTCCATCGCTCGGCTCGCTCGGCGGAAGCGGGGGCGACATCTACCTGCCTCGCGGCGTCTGGCAAGTGGGTTTTGGATATCGGTATGTCAACTCCGATCAGCTGATCGTTGGCCACGAGGCGAGGAACGATCTCGCGCCCGGCGGCATCGGCTCGTTCGTGCATTCGCAGTCGCTTAACGTCAGCCTTGTCTATGGTATGACGGATCGTTTGTCGCTGACGTTGAACGCGCCTTTTTCCAGAGGGAGCGTCGAAACAGGTTACGCCGACGGACTGAGGCACACCAATTCCGCAGCGGGACTGGGCGATATCTCCGCTTCCGCGAGCTACTGGTTGCGGAATGCGCAGGCGTTCCAGCCGGGTGGCAATGTCGCCATCGGATTCGGTGTGAAGGCTCCGACGGGTAAGAACAATGCGGAGGGGAAATTCTGGAACGCCAACGGAACCTCGGTTCCATTTCCGGTGGTTCCTGCGATCGAGCCGGGCGATGGCGGTTGGGGATTCGTCGTGAACACAAAGGCTTTCCGACCGGTTATGGATCGCAGCTATGTCTATGCCGGTGGCTCGTACACGGCCGACCCGAAAAAGACAACGACAGTCACTCGCTCTCCGACTTCGACGGTGCGGTGGGCTGCGGCGGATTCCTGGGACGCGAACGCTGGTGTGAGCACGATCGTATCGTCTGCGATGGGTCTTTCGGTGAATCTCGGTGCGCTCGCGTACGGAACGCCGCGACGCGATTTGATCGGCGGACGCGATGACGGGAATCGCCTGCCGGCGACCGTCGCGTACGTTTCGCCCGGCATCGGGATCACCCGCGGCGCACATACGATCACCTTCAGCGTGCCCATACGCGCGTACATGGATTTTCGCCCGAGTTATGTCGACCAGGCCGCTGGCAAGCCAGGTGGCGGCGGGCTCGCGCGGCGTCTGATTCTCGCGAGCTACGCTGTTCGTTATTAGGTATTTTCGCGAGCAACGCAATTAGTCATCAGGCGTTGCTCGCGTTATCGTTTGTCGTATGACTGCTCACTCTGATCGTGGCTCCCGTCGCGAGTTCGTCGCGGATGTCGTGCGACTGGCGGCGGCGGGAGCTATTACCGCTGGATTGACTCCGAATTCGGTGGAGGCTCTCACTGAACACGCGACGCCCGCCGACAATTGGGACCTGTCGTGGACCGATGCGATTGCGAAAGCGACCGATCGCGCCGTGTTCGACTGGCCGGTGCCAGGCGATCCCGCCGATCCTCAGATCCTTTACTTCGCTGAGCGTTATCTCGACAATTGCGCAGCGGCGTACGGCTCGCGCAACTACGACGCTCGTGTAGTGCTCAACATCAGGACGGTCGCAGTCCCAATCGCGCTCACCGATGCGGCGTGGGAGCGTTACTCGCTCGGCGCGGAGTACAACATTAAGGATCCGACGACTGGCGCCCTCGCTGTTAGAAAC
>DASQPS010000178.1:0-3958 GCA_035643845.1 Gemmatimonadaceae bacterium
TTCCGACTTCGCGCGCGCGTGCGCGCAGAGCTGGGTCACGAGATGATCGAAGTCAGCGTCGGTCCGCGCAACCATCTTCAGAACCCTCATCTCCTCCGTCGCGCGACCTTCCACCAGAGCCACCGAGTGAGAGATCGCAAACGACACGACGTCATTACCCTTCCGCACGAACAGAGTATCGCCGAGTTCGTGCTGCGCGGTTAGAACGATCTCGCGAGTGTAATCGTAGCCCGGCAGAAGCTGGTCGACGAGCTGTTTGCACTGTCGGATTGCCAGCTCCCGCTCGTGCGGATTGAGCGACGACATCGGCGTCGACTGTATTCCACTGCGCGCCGCTTCGAGTGTCACCGTCACGGTCAAATGACCGGGCGTAAATCCGAGCGACGAATAAAAACCGACGTTGTCCATCGTCCGCGGCATCGTCTCGAGACCTATCACCTTTGCGCCTTTCTTTTTCAACCACTCGACGCCAGAGGACACGATCATCTTCCCAATTCCCTGCCCCTGATAATCTGGATGCACCGCCAGTGGCCCCATCCATCCCTCAACGCCCGAGCGATGCACCATGTTGAACGCCGCGATTCCGTCCCGCGCGTTCCGCCAGATCATCGCGCCTTCCTCCGCATCGGTGATCGCGAACTTCCACACCGCTGGATTGAGATACGGAACCCTCACTCCCACCATTCCGTCTTTGCGATAGCGCTCGGTAAACGCTTCGCTGAACACGGCGTTCAGCGACGGGATCTCGCGTACCGAGACGCGCTCGGCGGTCTCCGACACCCACGCGTGCCGCCAGTTTCTCGCGAATGCCATCAGGCCCGCGCCCCCGCGCCGGCTTCAGCGCCTTCTTCGGCTTCCTGCATCGGCGCGCGTCTGGCGCCGGACGGTCGTTCGCGAACGCGCGACACGCCGTCCTCAGGAACGCCAAGCTCATCGCCTTCGCTCTGACTTACGACAGACGCTCCGCTATCCGCGTCGTACCTCACCGCGATCACCCGGTCCAGCCCTTCGCGAACCGGTTCGACGTGCGTGATGAGGATCACCTGCTCGAAGCGATCCTGCAATCCGCGCAAGAGCTCCACGACGTTGAACCGCCGTGCCTCATCGAGCGATCCGAATATTTCGTCCAGTATCAGCAGCGAGAAGTTCTGTCCCGCACGTTCGGCGATCATCTGCGAGATGGCGAGGCGGAGCACGAGATTCGCCAAATCCTCCTCTCCACCAGAGAGAACTGGCTTCGGAATGCCGTCCTCGAGGATCACGACGTTGTACTGGTCATCAAGCTCCAGCTCAGTGTAGCGCGCATCGGTCAGCTCGCTGAGGAATGCGCTCGCCAACTCGGACAATTCGGGCCGAAGCTGGAAGTTCAGATCAGTGCGCAAATCCGAAAAAGCCCGGTCGAGCTCGTCGTGCATCCTTCGATCGTCCTGAAGAACCTCCAGCTCCGCCACCTTTCTCTTCAAATCCTCTGCCGCTTGCTGCGCTCCGGCGAGGGCCGCGGTCGCGCTCGCGACCTGCTCCTGCGCGCGGGCGGCCGCCACCTTCGACTCCTGCAATTCCCCGCGAACGCGATCGTACTCGGCCTTCAGATCGTTGAAATCCTTTTCGGCGAAAGAGATTTGCGCGCGTCGGGTGCGGAGAGTGCCGAGCGTGGATTGCACGCGCATGACTTCCTGGGCGATTCTGGTCTGCTCGAGCCTCAGCTGCGGCTCGCGCTCGAGCATCGCCTGGAATCGTCCAGCTTCCGCTTCCATTGGAGTGAGTCGTTCCACTTCCGCCACGACATCCGCGTGACGCGCCGCATCGTAGCCGCCTGGAATGCGCGACAAGTCCCGCTTCATCTGAACCTGACGCTGCTGCTTCGCGGCTATCTCTCTGACGATCGTCCCGAGCTCCTGAACCGCTAGCTGCACCTTCGCGAGGCGTCGCTCGAGTGTGCCGACTTCCTGCGTCAGCGCGCGACGCTTCTCGTCCAGCTCACGAACGTCATCGGGCATTTGCTCCAGTTGCTCGACGCGTGCCTTGTAGTAGTTGCCGTCGACGTTGACGGTCTCGATAAGCTCGTCCAGATGCTCGACCACCGTATGAAGACTTCCGCCCAGCGGACGACTGCAGGTGGGGCACTCGCCATCTTCGCCAACAGCAACGACGCGATCGCGCTGCTGCTTGAGCTCGGTGAACTGCGCGCGGAGCGCTTCACGTTTCGTTTGCGCTTCCTGCCTGTCACGCACCCACTCGGTGCGCCGCGCTTCGAGCAAGCCCTGCGCGTCTTCGAGCTCCGCGCGCTTCTTCTCGAGCTCGAGCGTCGCTTCTTCTTCGAGTGCTGGCGCGCGCTCGATTTTCGAGTGACGCTCCTCCAGCCGCGCGATTTCCTCTCGCAGCGCCGTCTCCGCCTCGAGCAGCGTCTTGCGACGTCCTTCCTCGCGATAAAGGGTGTTGAGCGCCTGGAGCTCGACGTTCAGCGCGAAGAGCGGTTCGACGCTTTCGCGGAGACTATCCAGCTGTGCACGCGCGACCTGCACGGCCTCGAGCTCCCGTGCGATGCGTTCGCCATCGCGGTGCATCGCCGCTTCCTTCTCTTCCGCCACGTTGATCTGGGTCAGAAGCTGTGCGGATTGCTCCCGTTGCCGTTGCACCATCTCCCAGCGCGGCTCGATCGCCATCAGCTCCCGATGGCGAACTGCTCCACGGTGCGCGGCGTGCTGCGCGCGCGCTTCTGCTTCTTCCCTTCGCGAAGACGCTTCCGCCAGCGACCGGAGTACCGCCTCCGGATCTGGCATTCCGCGCTGCATTCCCTCGATCGATGCCCGCACGCGGTTTCGTTTCTCCCGCGTGAGGTCCTGCGCGATGCGAAGTTTTTCGTAGCCGAGTACGCGTGACAGGAACTGACCGCGTCGCGCGGGCGTCATGGCCGCCATCACGCTCAGCTCTTTCTGGCCGGTGAAGTAGGTGTGGAAGAACTCGGACAACGACATCCCGAGCCGCCGCTGCAGCAGCTCGCTCACCGCTGTTATCGAGTTCGCGATGGGCGTATCGGCGCCGTCGAGATAAAGCTCCGCGCCGGTAAGAGATCGAATTACGCGATAACGATGCGCACCGAGCTGGAAATCGAGCGTGACTTCAACGGGCGCGCGCGCGCCCGATCCCATATGCCGAATCGAGTCACGGTTGCCACGAATCGCTGGATTGCCGTAGAGTGCCCAGGCGATTGCCTCGAGGATGGTCGTCTTGCCGGCACCATTGGGCCCAATGATACCGGTGAGACCAGTCTCGAAATTGATCTCGGTCCGGACGTGCTGGCGGAAATTCGTGAGACTGAGACTGTTCAGCCTCACGCAGTTGCTTCCTCGACGGTCGGTGCGGCGAGTGCGTCCGCTTCCCGGAGATAATGCAGCCCGAGCTCCACCAGTGCGTCGCGGTTGATGTTCTCCGTCAGCGTGCGTGAGCGAAGCTTCTCGCGAACGGTGTCGGCGAGCGATGGCCGGCGGCCCGGCGCTCCCTCTCCAACCTGCGGCCTCACAATCTCGGGACGCCGGGTGTCAAGGTGAAAGTGCAGCGCTTTCCGCTTGTACTCGCGCAGCGCCTTGTGATCGAGCTCGCGCAGGATGTGTCGCGGGACGTCACGGACTACAAGCCGGACGATTTTCTCCTCGATCCCGCCCTCGCACTTCTCGAGAGCATCTCGAATTGCTTCGTCGAGCGCGGCCGGCGAAAGTCCGGCACCTGAGAGAGGAGTCAGATCCATCCACGGCCGCGACGGCGGAATCGGATGGAACTTGTGGGTTTGTTTCGCGAGATCGTGCTCGATGATTCCCTTGCCGGCGATCCCTGCATCCCGCTCCTCGGCCAGCTCGCCCCACGGATTTGTGCTCGTGTAATCGAGCGATCCCGAATAGAACGCATTCGGCGCAACCGACCGATAGACGTGATAGTGGCCGAGCGCGACGTAATCCCACCG
>DASQPS010000179.1:0-12120 GCA_035643845.1 Gemmatimonadaceae bacterium
CGCATGCACCAACATTAGCATCGTACCGCTCGTCAGTCTAACGCCGTCCTGGACGCGGTGAACGACCGTCGCAGAGGTGCCAGACAATCCTTCTTCCGGTTAACTTCAGGTAGCAGTCACAAACGACACCTGCCAACGCACCAATGGCCGATAAATCCCGCACTCCAGTAATCGTTGCCGCTGCACGAACTCCCATCGGGAAATTCCTCGGCGCGCTCTCACCGCTTAGCGCAACCGATCTGGGCGCCGTTGCGATTCGTGAAGCGCTACAGAGATCGCGCGTTTCCCCCGATGATGTCGACGAGGTCATTATGGGCCACGTGATTCAGGGTGGCACCGGTCAGGCGCCAGCGCGGCAGTCCGCGCTAAAGGCCGGGGTTCCTCCGACTGTGTCCGCCGTAACCGTCAACAAAGTTTGTGGCTCCGGACTCAAAGCGGTCATGCTCGCGTCGCAGGCAATCAAAGCGGGTGACGCGCAGGTGATAGTCGCGGGCGGACAGGAGTCGATGTCGAATGCGCCGTACTACGTGTATGGCATGCGGAATGGCGTCAAGCTCTCGGATCAGAAAATGGTCGACGGGATGATCAAGGATGGTCTCTGGTGCGCATCGTGTGACATCCACATGGGGGGCCACGCCGAGTACACGGCAAAGAAGGCAAAGGTCACGCGCGAGGAGCAGGATGAGTTTGCAGCGGCTTCACACCGAAAGGCGGTTGCTGCGATCGAGTCCGGGAAATTCAAAGGCGAGATTGCGCGCGTGGAGATCCCCGGAAAAAAGGGTCCGACCGTAGTCGACACGGATGAAGGCCCTCGCAAGGACACGACGGTCGAGACACTTGCCAAACTGCGTCCGGCGTTTCCGGGAAAGAACGGTGACAACGCGGATCTCACAGTGACCGCCGGCAACGCGTCGAGCCTGAATGATGGCGCGGCAGCGCTGGTTATCGTCTCCGAGCAATACGCGGAAGACCACAAGCTCGAGATCCTCGGCCGTGTGACGGGTTACGCGACTGGTGCGACGCCGCCCGAAGATCTTTTCTTCGCGCCGATTCGCGCCGTTAGAAATCTGATGGCAAAAATTGGCAAGAAGATCGAGGACTTTGATCTCATCGAAGCGAACGAAGCGTTCGCCTCGCAGGCAATTGCCGACGGTGAAGAGCTCGGATGGGATTGGAAGCGCGTCAACGTAAATGGCGGCGCGATCGCGCTCGGACATCCGATCGGCGCGAGCGGCGCGCGAGTGCTCACGACTCTCTTGTATGCCATGAAAGACCGCGGAGCGAAGACCGGCCTCGCCACGCTGTGCCTCGGCGGCGGCGACGCCGTTGCGCTCAGCGTCGAGCGACCGAACTGAACGCTTGAGATCTTCCCCGGGCTCTTCACTGCCGCCAAGGGCCCGGGCCTTTCTTGGTGTACTGTGGCGGATTGTGGCCTTCTACGCGATCTGCATCGCCGCACTCTTTGTTCTCGAGTCGCTCGCGCAGTTCGCTGGCGGACGCGCAGCCGTCGATCCGCAGAACATACTGTTCGAGTGGATTACACTCGCGAGCGTCGCATTCGCAACATGGGTGATGCTTCGAAAGGTCGACCTGCTTCCGTGGAGCACCGTCGGCCTCGATGCGAATGCTGCGCGGCCCACGGCGGTTATCAGTGGCGTCGCGGTTGGTGGACTGACGATTGGAGCGGCAAGCGTCGTTCTCCTCTCCATACATATGCTGCGAATCGATGCTACTCCTCCGGGCAGCTGGTGGGGCGACGCGGGCCGATCGGCCGCTCTCCTGCTGCCAGCAGCTTTTTTCGAGGAGCTCTTTATCCGTGGTTATGTCTTTGCGATACTGAGGCGCGTGGCGGGCTGGAAGCTGGCGCTTGTGGTCACAAGCATCGTTTTCGGATTGCTGCACGTCGCGAATCCTGGTGCTGACTCAGAATCGATTCTCGCCGTCATCGTTGCGGGCTTTTTTCTCGGAGCGATTCTGCTCGTGACGCGAAGTTTGTACGCGGTGGGAGCTGCTCATTTCGCCTGGAATTGGGTGATGGCGGGAGCGCTTCACATCGCGGTGAGTGGTCTGCCCTCACGGGATCCGAACTATAAGGTGGTCGATTCCGGTCCCGACTGGCTGACTGGCGGGCCATGGGGTCCCGAAGGGGGAGTCGCGGCCGTGGCGGCAATGTTCATCGTTCTCTTTTACCTGTTCGGGCGCCACATGCGCCAGATGGAGTGGAAAGCATGACCGACCGCGTCGCGGTTGTTGGAGCGGGTCAGATGGGAAACGGCATCGCGCATGTTTTCGCGCAGTCCGGATTCGGCGTCGTCATGATCGACGTCTCGCAGGAAGCACTCGATCGGGGCCGCTCGACCATAGCCAAGAACATCGAGCGACAGGTGAAGAAGGGAATCATCGCTCCCGACCAACAGGTTGAGATCCTGTCGCGCATCGACCTGACCATGGATCTGCACGCAGCAGAAGACGTATCCCTCGTCATCGAAGCTGCAAGCGAGGACAGCGGACTCAAATTCCGGATTTTCACAGACCTCGATCGCATCGCGAAACCGGAAACCGTGCTCGCGACCAACACGAGCTCGATCTCGATCACGGAGATCGCCAGGCGCACATCGCGACCGGACAAGGTTGTCGGGATGCATTTCATGAATCCCGTTCCGGTGATGAAGCTCGTGGAGATAATTCGCGGCCTCGCGACGTCCGACGTTACCACGGAGTTCGTAACGGATCTCAGCACGCGACTTGGGAAAACTCCGGTTGAAGTGAACGACTACCCGGGCTTCGTCTCGAATCGAGTGCTGATGCCGATGATAAACGAAGCGGTTTATTGCCTGATGGAAGGAGTTGGCGAAGCCAAGGCGATCGATGAGGTGATGACGCTCGGCATGAACCATCCCATGGGCCCGCTTGCGCTCGCGGATCTGATCGGCCTCGACACCTGCGTCGCGATCCTCGAGGTGCTTCGCGATGGACTGGGAGATCCCAAATACCGGCCGTGTCCGCTGCTCAAGAAGTACGTCGCCGCCGGTTGGCTCGGCCGCAAGTCGGGGCGCGGCTTCTATACCTATAGTAAGTAGCCAGACGTGTCCTGGGCGCTTCACCCACTCACCGAAGAGCAGACCGAAGTCCAGAAGCTCGCCCGGGAATTCGCGGCGGCGGAGATCGTTCCACACTCGGCAGAGTGGGATCAGAAGGCGTATTTCGAGCCGTCACTCGTCGGAAAGCTTGGCGAGCTGGGATTTCTCGGGATGATGTTGCCCGAGGAGTACGATGGGCTGGGTGCTGACACCGGTACTTACTTGATCGCTCTCGAGGAGATTGCGGCTGCGGATGCATCGGTAGCGGTGTTGATGAGCGTGCACAACTCGCTGCCCACTCAGATGATCCTCCGCTACGGAAGCGACGCCCAGAAAAACCGTTTCCTCAAACCAATGGCGCGCGGTCAGCTGCTCGGCGCGTTTGCGCTATCTGAGCCCGACGCCGGATCCGATGCCGCGGCGTTGACTGCGCAGGCTGTAAAGGATGGCGATTGCTGGGTGTTGAACGGGACGAAGGCCTGGGTCACCAACGGAAATAACGCCGGAGTGATTATGGCGATGGCGCGCACAGACACCAGCGGCGCGCGTCGAGGCGGGCGCGGAATCGGGGCCTTCATCATCACGCCCGATCTTCCGGGTTTCCACGTCGGAAAGAAGGAAGACAAACTGGGACTTCGCGCCTCTCCGACAGTGCAGCTCAACTTCGACAACATGCGCGTTCCGGTCGAGAACGTACTCGGCGACGAGACGCAGGGCTTCATCTATGCAATGCAGTCGCTCGACAACGGACGCCTGGGAATCGCGGCGCAAGCGATAGGCATTGCTCGTGCAGCGCTCGAGCACTCCGTCTCGTACGCGGCGGAGCGCAGGCAGTTCGGAAAGGCGATCAAGGAATTCGAGGCAATCCAGTTCAAGCTGGCCGATATGGCAATGCGAGTCTCGGCGTCGCGAGCATTGCTGCATGCGGCCGCAGCGGCCAAAGATCGCGGTCAGAACGTCAGGCAGTTCAGCTCTATGGCAAAATTGATGGCGAGCGAGACCGCGATGTGGGTCACGACGCAAGCGGTGCAGATTTTTGGCGGGTACGGCTACGTCAAGGATTATCCCGTCGAGCGGCTTTTCCGCGATGCAAAGGTCACTGAAATTTACGAGGGCACTTCCGAGATCCAGAGAATCGTGATCGCAAGAGCGCTCTACGGGCAATCATGAACTCTCTCTCTGGACTCAAAACCGAATGAAGCTTTTCGAGACGATGGGAACGATGGGACACGAGGAGGTCGTGATGTGCAGCGATCCCTCAGTTGGATATAGGGGAATTCTCGCGGTACACAGCACGCGGTTGGGGCCGGCGCTGGGCGGGACTCGCTTCTGGCAATACGCCAGCGACGAAGAAGCAATCACAGACGCCCTGCGGCTGTCGCGCGGCATGACTTACAAGAATGCTGTGGCTGGCCTTCCACTCGGCGGAGGCAAGTCGATCATCATCGGCGACAACAAGACGAAGGATCGCGAAAAGATTTTTCGTGCGCACGGACGTTTTGTGGAAAGCCTCGGCGGTCGCTACATCACCGCTGAAGACGTCGGCACGAGCACGAAGGACATGGACTACGTGCATCTCGAGACGAGCCACGTGGCTGGCCTCGCCGGAAAATCGGGCGACCCATCTCCTGTCACCGCGCATGGAGTTTTCCGCGCTGTACAGGCGTCCGCGAACCACGTCTGGGGCTCGGACAGCCTCGAGGGAAAAACCATCTCGATTCAGGGATGCGGAAATGTCGGAAGACACCTCGCCGAGGAGCTACACGAGGCTGGCGCGAACCTCATCGTGTCGGACATCGACGCAGCCAAGACAGCGCGAGTTGCCGAGCTCACCGGCGCGAAGGTAGTAAAAGGCCAGGCGATCTTTTCCGCCGATGCAGATATTTTCTCACCGTGTGCTCTCGGCGGAATCATCAACGACAAGACGATACCAAAGCTCAAAGTGAGAATCGTAGCTGGCGGCGCGAACAATCAGCTGCTGGAAGAGCGTCACGGCGACGAGCTGAAGCGACGCGGAATACTGTACACACCGGACTACGTGGCGAACGCCGGCGGCGTGATCAACGTCTATGGCGAGGTTGCCGGCTGGAATGGACAGCGCGCGCGCGACAAAGCCGACGACATCTACGACACCGTACTCAAGATCTTCGACATCGCGGAGTCCCAGAAGATCCCAACCTACGAGGCAGCGGATCGCCTCGCTGAACAACGACTGGCGGCGGCAAGATGAGCGAGACTATTCCTATTGCGTCGGACCACGCCGGCGTCGAAATGAAAGGCCGGCTGGTGGCGGAGTTGAAGAAGCTTGGATACCAGCCCGATGACATCGGTTCGCAGAACGCCGATTCCGCGGATGACTACCCCGATTACGCGCATCCGCTGGCCAAAGAGGTCTCGGACGGCAAAGTGAAGCGCGGTATCCTCCTTTGTGGTAGCGGCATCGGAATGGACATCGTGGCGAACAGATATCCGGGAGTACGCGCTGCCCTCGCGTGGGAACCAGAGATCGGCGCCCTCTCGCGCAAGCACAATAACTCGAATATCCTCGTCCTTCCGGCGCGTTTCATGTCCGATGAGGAGGCGATCAAAACCATGAAAGCCTGGCTGGATGCTAAATTCGAGGGTGGCCGGCACGAGCGGCGGGTAGAGAAGATCGACCCGAGGCAGAAGTGATACGGCCAGCTGATGTGCCCTCGACTACAGGACATTTGATGCCCCAAACAAAAACGGCTCCGAGGAAACCCGCAACGAAGATCTCTATGCCATCGGGTAGTATCGCCGAGAGCGATCCGGAGATTGCGCGCTTCATCGACCTCGAAGTACAGAGACAGCGAAGCGGCCTCGAGCTGATTGCAAGCGAAAACTTCGTGTCACCAGCCGTACTCGAGGCGATGGGGACTCCGCTCACGAACAAGTACGCGGAGGGATTACCCGGAAAGCGCTACTACGGCGGCTGCGAATTCGTCGACATGGTCGAGCAATGCGCGATCGACAGGGTCAAGAAATTGTTCGCCGCCGACCACGCCAACGTGCAGCCGCATTCTGGCGCACAGGCGAACGCCGCGGTTTATCTCGCGTTTCTCAAACCGGGCGACGTCGTCCTTGGTCTCGATCTCTCGCAGGGCGGGCACCTCACTCATGGATCGCCGGTCAATTTTTCGGGGCTATTGTACCACGCGATTCATTACGGTGTAGGCGAGGATGGACGAATCGACTACGCGCAGATGCAGAAGATCGCGCGCGAGCAGAAGCCCAGGATGATCATCGCGGGAGCGAGCGCCTACGCGCGAATCATCGATTTCGAGCCGTTCGCCGAGGTCGCGCACGAGATCGGTGCGAAATTCGTCGTCGATATGGCGCACTTCGCCGGCCTTGTTGCCACCGGATTCCATCCTTCTCCGGTGCCACACGCAGACGCCGTCACTAGCACCACACACAAAACCCTTCGCGGCCCACGTGGCGGCCTGATCTTGTGCAAGGAAGAGCACGCCAAGACAATCGACAAGGCGATGTTTCCGGGAACCCAGGGCGGGCCACTCGAGCACATCATCGCGGCAAAAGCGGTCGCCTTCAAGGAAGCGCTCGATCCATCGTTCAAGACTTATTGCGGACAGATCGTTCGCAACGCCCAGGCGCTCGCCAACGCGCTCATCGAGCACGGGTTCGACATCGTATCGGGTGGAACGGACAATCACCTCATGCTCGTCGATTTGCGCAACAAGAACGTCACGGGCAAGGTGGTCGAGAAGGCGCTGGATGTAGCGGGGATTACGGTGAACAAGAACACAGTCCCGAAAGAGACGCAGTCGCCGTTCGTGACGAGCGGCATCAGGATCGGGACTCCCGCAGTGACGACGCGCGGAATGAGGGAACCCGAGATGAAGCTCATCGCCAATCTGATCAATAAGGTGGTTTCGAGTCCCGGTGACGCCGCGGTTGGGTCGTCAGTCAAAGAGGAAGTACTCGACTTGACGAATCGCTTCCCGCTCTACAAATCCTTGCCATCAATGGCGGAAAAAAAGATTAGCAATGGCTGAGCTCGCATTTCGCGAAGGAATCATGGATCGGATCCTCATACGGGAGCCGAGGTTTCACGAGCAGGCGTACCTGTTCGTGTTGTCGGCGCTCGAGATGTGTCAATCTCAGCTGAACGTGAGGCGACACATTACCGGGATCGAGCTTGCGCATGCCTGCCGAGAGCTCGCACTCGAGCGGTTTGGGCTCATGGCGAAGGTCGTTCTCGAGTATTGGGGCATTTCAGCGACCGCCGACATTGGTGACATCGTGTTCACGCTCGTCGATCTCGGATTTCTTCTGAGCCAGCCGCAGGACACCCGCGATGAGTTCGTCGGTGTGTTTGATTTCGACAGGGCATTCGAGCGCGACTACCCCTGGAACTGCGCGCAACAGGCGTAAACTCACACTCGTCGAGCAATGCCCCCATCCGTCAGGGTGGTCAGCGCCACGGAATCAGCGGAGCGCGATCGGGCAGCCATTGAAAAAGGAACTCCGTCCAGCGTGCTGATGCAGCGCGCCGGAGCGTCGGCTGCCGAGGATATCTCCCGCCGCTACGGCGATCGGCTCAGCGATGGAGTCAGAATTTTCACGGGGCCCGGCAACAACGGAGGAGACGGATGGATCGTCGCTGGGGCGCTCGCGCGAACGGGCATCCAAGTGACCGTCGTCGAGACCGCCGAGCCACGCAGCGCCGACGCGATCGCCGCAAAGGGCGCGGCTGTGGCTCTCGTGAATAAAACTGTTCTCTCACCCAGCGACCGCGCCGAAGGAAATGCGCGCGCCGGGATAGTGATCGACGCGCTGCTTGGAACGGGTGCGCAGGGTGAGCCGCGCGGAGGGATCGCCACCGCGATCGACGAGATCAACCACCTTCGTTCAGATGGTGCACGCGTCGCGTCGCTCGATGTCCCAAGCGGCCTGGACGCGACGAGCGGTCGCCACGGCGCGTGCGTGATAGCGGATTCCACTTTTACTTTTGGCGGCGTCAAGCGCGGCTCGTTGATCGCCCGCGATTGTTGTGGAGAGATCGTCGTCCTCGATATCGGTCTTGACGACATCGAGCAATCTCAACCAACGGCAGGACCGTCGAAAATCCCCTGGCTCGTCGATGGAGCTTGGGTCCACGCGCACATCCCGCCAATCCGGTTCGACGCACACAAGGGCACTCGAAAGCACCTCGCGATAATTGGTGGAGGACCGGGGATGCCCGGAGCAGCCGTCCTTGCCACGCGCGCCGCGCTGCGCAGCGGAATTGGCCTGGTGCGCACGCTTGTGTCGAAGGAAAGCATCTCCGCGATTGTCGGGGCGGCTCCGTCAGCACTCATCTCCGAGTGGCCCACTGACAAGAGTGCGATATCGGAGGAAATCTCGACGTGGGCCAACGCAATCGTCATCGGACCGGGCCTCGGAAAATCTGCAATGACGCGAAAGCTCGTCGAGGATGTGATCGCTGGATCAGATCTGCCCGTTCTTCTCGACGCTGACGCGCTGAACGTCTTCGACGGTGATGTCGACGCACTCGGTCGACTACTCCGACACCGCTCGGCGCTCATCACGCCGCACGTCGCGGAGTTTTCCAGGTTGGCTGGCGTTCCAGTGCAGAAGGTGCTCGACGAGCGGTTCGACATCGGACTGGCGATGGCACAGACACTCGGCGCAACGGTGCTCCTCAAAGGAGCACCGACGGTGATCTTCACGCCCGACGGAGAGCGTTACGTTTCGGCGCGCGGAACGGCCGCGCTCGGCACGGGTGGAAGCGGCGATCTTCTGTCCGGCATCGCGGGTGCGCTTCTCGCCCAGATCGGCGACGCCGGTGTCGCCGCGTGCTGCGCCGCGTGGGTTCATGGACGCGCCGCCGAACTCTGCGAGTACGTGCGAGGCACCACGTTGGAAGACGTTCTTTACGCTTTGCCGCGGGCGTGGAACGAAAACGAGCCACCGACGAAGCCACCGGTACTCGCTGAATTACCGGCGGTCGCTCTGTGACGAAAGCGAAGACTGGCGGCAACGGCAACATCGAGCTCGGACCTGGCAAAGAATTCGATCTCGTCAGGACGCTCGTTCAGGAGTGGGGGAAATCGGCGCAGCAGATTGGCGATGACGCGGCAATACTGCGCGTGCCGGAAGGCGAACAGCTCGTCGTCACGACTGATACGTCAGTCGACGGTGTGCACTTCCGACGCGAGTGGTTGAATCATTTCGAGATAGGATATCGCGCTACTGCGGCGGCACTCAGTGATCTGGCTGCAATGGCCGCAAGACCTCTAGGAATCGTGATCGCTCTCACACTTCCCGATGCTGATCGACCCGAAGCGCGGGCTCTCGCCGTGGGAATTCGGGACGGAGCGTCCGCGGTATTATGTCCGATCGTTGGCGGCGATCTCTCGTCGGGAAAGACACTTTCGCTCACGGTGACCGCGCTCGGAAGCGCCGCGCACGCACTCTCGAGAGCTGGCGCGAAAACTGGTCAGCGCGTTTATGTCACGGGACGCCTTGGTGGTCCCGATGCGGCCGTACGCGCCTGGCGCGCTGGAAGGGATCCCGCCGCCGCGGATCGTGCGCGCTTTGCCAGCCCGGTTCCACGCATAGAGCCGGCAATCGGGCTCGCGCAGCGTGGCGCGACATCCGCGATCGATATTTCTGACGGCCTTATCGCAGACCTCGGACATATTGCGGCTGCCAGCAAAGTTCGAATCGAGATCGACACGGATCTCATTCCTCATGTGGACGGAGTCTCACCGCGTGAAGCTTCGAACTCCGGTGAAGAGTACGAAATCGTCGTCACGGCGCCACCGATCGACACTGAGGAATTCGGCAAGGAATACGGACTCTTGCTGACCGAGATCGGCCGAGTTGTTGCCGGGCGTGCGGGCGTTGATCTTGTTGAGTCCGGACAGAAAATTGCGCCTCCTCCCGGATACGACCACTTCCGCGATAAATGATTTCTTTCTTCCGAACGGTTCTGGCAATGCTGACGATCTTTTTTGCGACCACGCTCATCGGGTCGGTCGTGATCGTCGCAGCGCTCCTCGGCGTGCGGGATAAACCCGGCGGCATCTTCGACAACGCGCCGCGCTTATGGTCTAAGTTGCTTCTCCTCGCCGCCGGGGTCAGGGTGCGCGTACACGGACTGGAAAACGCGGGCGCTGGTGATCCAAGGGTTTTCGCATCGAACCACGTCAGCTGGTTTGACGTTCCGGCGCTCGCCAAGGTTTTGCCCCGCTACAAGTTCGTGGCGAAAGCGGAGCTCTTCAAAGTTCCGCTCTTCGGGCGCGCAATGCGCGCGGCGGGAATGGTGGAGATCCAGCGCGACAATCGGAAGGCGGCGTTCGGAGCCTACGACGTCGCGGCTGACCGCATCAAGGCAGGAAATTCGGTGATCGTCTTTCCCGAAGGCACGCGCGGGCAAGCGTATCCACTGAGGCCGTTCAAGAAAGGCCCGTTCGTCCTTGCGATCGCGGCGGGTGTGCCCATCGTGCCGGTCATAGTTCATGGGACGATCGAGATCCTCAGAAAGGGCTCACTTTGGGCTCATCCGGGGACTATTGATGTACATTTGCTGCAGCCGGTGAGCACCGCTGGTGTTGACTACGATCATCGCGAGGCGCTCATGCAGACGGTGAGAACGAGGATGGCTGAAGCGATGCGCGAGTACTACGGTGTCGAGCCGCTTCCAACACCGGTCTCGCGGCTGCCGTCCACTGTTGAAATTCTTTCCTCAGAATCCGAACCGACCGAAACCCGCTAAACACTCCTTCACGAAAAAATGCCAAGCATTGCAGACATAAAAGCGCGCGAAATCCTCGACAGTCGCGGTAATCCAACCATCGAAGCAGACGTGACACTCACGAGCGGCGCAGTCGGGCGCGCGGCGGTGCCGAGCGGGGCTTCGACCGGCGAGCACGAAGCATTGGAGCTACGCGATGGTGACGCGGAGCGCTACGGCGGGAAGGGCGTCGAGCAGGCCGTTCAGAGTGTTGAAGAACGCATTGCGCCGGCGTTGGCCGGATTGCCCGCGCGCGATCAGATGACGATCGACAGGACGATGATCGAGCTCGATGGTACGGACAACAAAGGAAAGCTGGGTGCGAACGCGATCCTCGCGGTCTCAATGGCCAGTGCACGCGCCGCGGCAAAAGACCTTGGCATGCCGCTCTACAGATACCTCGGCGGCCCTATGGCGCGGACGATGCCGGTGCCGATGATGAACATCCTGAACGGGGGCGCCCACGCGACCAACACGGTGGATTTCCAGGAATACATGATCGTTCCGATTGGAGCGACGAGTTTTCGCGAGGCGCTCAGGATGGGAACGGAAGTCTTTCACGCGCTGAAGAAAGTGCTGGTCAAGAGAAAGCTTTCTACCGGCGTCGGCGACGAGGGGGGATTTGCGCCCGATCTCAAGAACGATGAAGAAGCGTTGCGCGTCGTCGTGGAAGCAATCGAAGCAGCGGGCTACGCACCCGGACGCGAAGTTGCGATCGCGCTCGATCCCGCTGCGTCGGAGCTTTACAAGGGCGGGACGTACACCTTCAAGAAAAGCGGGGCAGGGAGCCTCGATTCAGCAGGGATGGTCGATCTCTATCGCAAATGGCTCGACGAGTATCCGATTGTCTCGATCGAAGACGGTCTCGCCGAAGACGATTGGGATGGTTGGGCGAAGATCACGGCTGAATTGGGCGACCGAGTTCAGCTCGTTGGCGACGATCTTTTCGTCACCAGCACGGAGCGGCTTGCTCGGGGGATCGAGTCGGATTGTGCGAACGCGATTCTGATCAAGCTGAATCAGATCGGCACGCTGACCGAAACTCTCGAGGCGATCGAGATGGCGCGGTCAAATGGATATCAGTCGATTATCTCGCATCGATCGGGAGAGACCGAAGACACTTTCATCGCTGACCTGGCCGTCGCAACCGGCGCTGGGCAGATCAAGACTGGCTCGGCGAGCCGCACTGATCGAGTGGCCAAGTACAACCAGCTTCTTCGCATTGAAGAGCAGCTGGGAGCGGCGGCCGAGTATCCG
>DASQPS010000180.1:0-3316 GCA_035643845.1 Gemmatimonadaceae bacterium
GCGCCCTGAGGACGCAGGCTGGATTGAGCGAGGATGAGCCGTTCGACGCAATCGTCCACTCAACGGGAATGCTCGTGATCCGCGCCTGGCTGACTGCCTACGACGACCGGCGCCAGCGACTCAAGCATCTGATCGGGTTGGCGCCAGCTACTTTCGGATCGCCGCTCGCACACAAAGGTCGGAGCTGGCTCGGGGCTCTGTTCAAGGGGAACCGCCACCTCGGCCCCGATTTCATGGAAGCGGGAGACAAAGTTCTGGACGGACTCGAGCTCGCGAGCCGCTTCACGTGGGACCTCGCGCACATCGATCTGCTGGGCGATGAGACGTTCTACGGTCCCACCCGACGCACGCCGTACGTGTTCATCTTCAGCGGCAATCAGAGCTACGGTGGATTGCGCCAGCTTGTAGACAGTGAGCCTGGGAGCGACGGAGTAGTGCGATGGGCCGCTTGCCCTCTCAACACCCGGAAAATCATGCTCGATCTCACCGAGGATCCCGCTCTGCAAAGGTCCGAGCAGCGGATCTCGGTCGCAGAGTGGCGGAACACGGACATTCCGCTGATCCATATCGAGGGTAAGAATCATGGTACCATCCTATCTGACCCCGGAGACGCTCTTGTCGACCTCGTTGACAAGGCGCTTCAGGTCTCGAGCGCGGCGGGGTTTACCGAGTGGATCGACGGCGCCCTCGAAAGCAGTCGGCCCGCCCGTGCAGACGTGGGCGAGTGGCAGCAATTCGTGATTCGAGCCGTGGATGAACGTGGCGATGGAGTACCCGATTACAACATCCAACTCTTTCGCAGGGGCACCACGGCATCGGATTCGGGGATCCACCAGTTCGACGTCGACGTGCACACGTACAAGGGCGACTCGAGTCTCCGCTGCTTTCACGTGAGGCTCGAAGATCTCGACTACACCAAGCTGCCAAATTTGTGGATCCGCGTCATCGCGTCCTCCGGTTCGCCGCTCGTGGGCTACCAGGGATTCGGCAGCGAAAAGTCATTGGCGCCGACGACGACCTCTGACGGAAAATGGGATGCGTCCCTCAACATCTCTTCGCTCGTTGACGACACCGGAATCAAGTTCTTCTATCCATTCACGACGACGCTCGTCGAGGTCAAGCTCAATCGCGAGCCGTTGCCACTGACGGGGAAAAATGAAGTCTGCTGGTTCTAACAACAGCCTCAGTCGCATGGGCGTCGCGCACCTCCGTCGGGTGGACCCGGTGATGGCGGCAGTCATTGAAAAAGTGGGACGCTACCGCGGCTGGCCCGATCGCGCCGGCACCCACTTCGACGCGGTCGCGCGGTCAATCGTGTTCCAGCAACTCTCCGGTAAAGCGGCGGGGACGATTCATGGACGTTTTCATGGATTGTACGGTGGCAGACCACCGCGTCCGGAGGAGCTCGCTGCAACTTCCGACGAGCAGCTACGCTCCGTCGGCCTGTCGCGTCAGAAATCCGCGTATCTCAAGGACCTTGGAGCCCGCGTTGCGTCAGGAGAAATACCGATCGAGACGCTCCATGAGCTGACGGATGACGAAGTGATCGCGGCGTTGACGCAGGTCAAAGGCATTGGGCGCTGGACCGCGCAGATGTTTTTGATGTTTCGGCTCGGCCGCCCTGACGTCCTGCCAGACCTGGATCTAGGCATTCAGAAAGGAATCCAGAAGGCGTACCGTCTGCGAAAACTTCCATCACCGGAGCGCGTCAAGAAAATCGGGGCGAAATGGGCGCCTTATCGAACCGTTGCATCCTGGTATTTATGGAGGTATCTCGATACTGAGGTGGTCGTGCCCCGTTCGTCTGGCTGAGAGATCCGGACGTGCGACGATATGTCGGCGCGGCAGGATTCTGGCACTAAGAAAGGGAGACGTCGCTTCGAAAGAAGTCTGCAGATTTTTTTTCACCGTAATTCCAGAGTATGTCCACCGCACACGCAGAGCTCGAATCTTCCGCCGCCATGTTCGACGACAAGGCGGCGTCGCGTTGTAGAGCAGTCCTTGCCGCGCTTTTCGGCGAGCCCGCCAAACGCAATTTCGATGTGAAATTCTGGGACGGCACCGTCGATCGCGGCGCGAGCTCCAAGCCGCCGTTCACGCTTGTCCTGAACCGGCCCGCGGCGCTCAGGCGAATGCTGCTCCCGCCGAGCGAGCTGTCGATCGTGGAGTCGTACATTGGCGGGGACGTCGAGATCGAAGGCAGCATGGAAGCCGCCTCAAACCTCGGCGAAGAAATAGGCGGGCGACTCCATTCCCCGATCGCTATCGCGAAGCTCGTTCGCATGGTGATTGGACTTCCCGGCCAGGCGGAGGATGATCTCGCCGACACGCGATTTCCCGAGCAGGCGCGAAAGCTTGGGCCGCGCCACACTCCCGTGCGCGACCGAGCCGCTATTCAGTTTCACTACGACGTCGGCAACGAGTTCTACAAGCTCTGGCTCGACCGCCGCATGGTTTATTCATGCGCGTATTTCCGCTCGCCGGACTACACACTCGACCAGGCGCAGGAAGCCAAACTCGATCACATCTGCCGCAAGCTCAGGCTGCAGCCTGGCCAGCGTTTGTTGGACATCGGCTGCGGGTGGGGCGGACTTATCATGTACGCCGCCGAGAAATTCGGAGTTGACGCGACGGGAATCACGTTGAGCGAGAACCAGGCGGCGCTCGCGCGCGAAAGAATCGAGAAGGCGGGCCTCGGCGATCGCTGCAGAGTGGCAATTCGTGATTACCGAACGCTCGTCACGGACGATGCTTACGACAGAATCGCGAGCGTCGGCATGGTGGAGCACGTAGGGCTGAGCCATCTGCCGGTGTACTTCGAATCTGCGTATCGCGCGCTCAAGCCAGGTGGACTCTTCATGAATCATGGCATCGTGAGCCTGAGCGAAGCGCGTCCGCGATCGATTGGAGAGAACATCTTCCGAAAATTCTGGAAAGCCGACGCCTTCATCGACAAGTACGTGTTCCCCGACGGAAAGCTCACCGCTTCACGCGACGTGATCGGCGCCGCGGAAGCCGCAGGCTTCGAGGTTCGTGATGTCGAAAGCTTGCGCGAGCACTATGCGATGACCTTACGGCACTGGGTTCGCTCGCTCGAAGAGAAAACGCAGGAGGCAACCGACCTCGTCGGCAAGCACACGTTCAGAGTCTGGCGCCTCTACATGGCAGCCTCTGCCAACGCCTTTGCAACAGCAGCGATCAACGTGTTGCAGACTCTCCTCGCGAAACCGGACGCGCGTGGCCGCTCGCAGATTCCCCTCACCCGCGACGACCTTTACGCAAAAACCTGATCATCGCAGGTCTCCTTGTGGTAGAT
>DASQPS010000181.1:0-2828 GCA_035643845.1 Gemmatimonadaceae bacterium
GGCCCGACGGCAGACGAAACATTCCTCCGAATCCGCCAAAGCCGCCCACGACTCCGGACGTGAAGGTCGACTCGACCAGTTTCCTTATGCGACTTTTCGCGGCATTCGACGCATCGATGTCAACACCGGCGCTTCCGTACCGAAGCGCGTCACCACTCACGCTGGAATTTCCTCCTCGAACGCAACGAGGCGTCGCATGTCGCGCATTCGCTGGTCGATTTCCGCTCGGCTCACAGTCATAAGCCTCTCTATGGAGAATTTTTCCACGGCGAACGACCCCATCACTGAACCGTATATCACGGCGCGGCGCATGCTTCCTTCGCTCAAATCCCCGGTCGCGGCCAGGTATCCGATGAATCCACCAGCAAACGAATCGCCGGCTCCAGTAGGATCGAATACGTTCTCGAGCGGAAAGGCTGGCGCGAAGAAGATCGAATTCTCGGTGAACATGAACGCGCCGTGTTCCCCCTTCTTGATGATCACGTGACGCGGTCCTCGCGCCATGATCCATTGCGCCGCCTGAACCAGATTGGCTTTCTCGGTGAGCTGCCGGGCTTCGGCATCGTTCAGGGTCACGAGGTCGACATGCTCGAGGAGTGCGAGAATGTCGGGACGCCGGCTCTGAATCCAGAAATTCATGGTGTCGCAGGCGACCAGCTTCGGCTTCTCGACTTGTTTCAGAACGTCGAGCTGCAACCGAGGGTCGATGTTCGCGAGAAACACGTAAGGTGACGCGCGAAGCTTCTCCGGGATCTTGGGGCTGAAGCGCGAAAAAACTCCCAATCGGGTCTCGAGAGTCTCCGCAGAATTCAGATCGTGCCGGTAGCGGCCGCGCCAGCGGAACGAGTCACCATCTGCTCGCTCGAGCCCGCTGAAATCGACGCCGCGCTTTTTGAGCGGATCGAGCTTCTCTACGGGATAGTCGGAGCCGATCACTCCCACCACGCTCACTTTGGTGAGGTGACTTGCCGACGCCGAGAAGAACGTCGCTGATCCGCCCAGCACATCATCGGCTTTGCCGAAAGGCGTCTCGACGGAGTCCAGCGCGACGGATCCTACGACCAGGACGGACATTCAGTCTATCGAGTTGAGGTAAGGTGCGCGGCTAATCCTAACAGGACTGACCGGTGTAGCAACTACATCCTTTCGGGAGAGCTGATCCCAAGGATGCGCATTCCGTTTCGCAGTACGATCTGCGCGGCGCGGGCGAGCGCGAGACGCGCGCGCGTGATGTTTTCGGGCTGCTCCAGAACGTGGTGCTTGTGGTACCAGAGGTGCGCGAGACGCGCCGTCTCGAGCAGGTAGGTCGCGATGCGGTGCGGCTCGAGCGTCTCCGCCGCCGAGGCGACAAGCTCTGGAAAATCCACCAGAGCCTTTATCAGCTCCTGCTCTTCCGGCTCGGTGAGCACATCGAGTGGCGCATCGACGGCGCTTACAGACATCGGATCAATCCCGCCCACCCTGAAGATGCCGCACATGCGCGCATGAGCCATCTGGATGTAGTAAACGGGATTTTCCTCTGACTGCGATGCGGCGAGATCGACGTTGAAGATCAGCTGCGAGTCACTCTTCCGCATCAGAAAGAAATAGCGCACGGCATCGCGCCCGACCTCGTTGATCAGGTCGCGAACCGTCACGTAGCTCCCGGCGCGCTTGGAGATCTTTACTTCCTCGGCGTGCTTCATGACGGTGACCATCTGATGCAGCACGTACTCGGGGTAATCGGGAGCCATCCCCATTGCCAGGGCCTGGAGTCCCGCGCGCACCCGAGTCACTGTGCTGTGATGATCGGCGCCCTGTACATCGATTGCGCGCCGAAATCCGCGTTTCCATTTGGTGATGTGGTACGCAACGTCGGGGAGGAAATACGTGTAGGTCCCGTCGCGCTTTCTCATGACGCGATCCTTGTCGTCACCGAACTCCGTGGTTCGCAGCCAGAGCGCGCCCTCGTGCTCGTAGGTTTTCCCTGATGCGATGAGCAGCCGCACGGTGTCGTCCACCATTCCGTTTGTATAAAGCGACGACTCGAGAAAATACCTGTCGAACCTTACGCCAAACGCCTGGAGATCCAGATCCTGTTCTTTTCGGAGCTCACGAACGGCGAATTGCCTGACCGACAATCCCTCGCTGTTCGATTTATACCGTTCCGCGATCTCGCGGATGTACTCGCCGTGATACCCACCTTCCGGAATTTGTGATGGTTTTCCTTCCAGCTCTGCCAGTCTCGCCTCAACGCTCGCCGCGAGATTGTCGATCTGTGCGCCGGCGTCGTTGTAATAGAACTCGCGCGTGACGTTCCAACCGGCGTTTTCCAGCAGCGTCGCGATTGCGTCGCCGAGCGCTGCCTGGCGGCCGTGCCCGACGTGGAGCGGCCCGGTTGGATTCGCAGAGACGAACTCAATGTTTACCTCTCGCCCGCGACCGGAATCGTTTCTCCCGTACGCCTGATCCGCCGATATGATCGCGCCCAAACCCGATGCGATTCGACCGGCGTCGATCCAGAAGTTCATGAAACCCGGGCCGGCGATGTCGATCTTGGACACACCGGCTCCTTCGAGATTCATCGAATCCCGGAGCTTCTCGGCGACGTCACGCGGCTTGGAACAGAATGGTTTCGCGAGGACCATGGCTAGATTCGTGGCCCAATCGCCGTGCGCGATGTCGCGCGGTCTCTCGACGAGTGGATCGACGTCGTCGGGCGCGCCGAGACTGCGCGCCGCACGAATGAGCTCGGCGCGAATCTGGTCGGCGGCGGTCATTCGCTGTCTTTCGCCTTTTTGGAAGACGGCCGGTCTGTCGCGATTTTGCTCGACGGCGCGGATTTCGAT
>DASQPS010000182.1:0-4678 GCA_035643845.1 Gemmatimonadaceae bacterium
TTTTGCTCCTCGGCGATATGGGAACGGAGCTCGGCGGAAGCGAGTACCTCGCGACGATCCACAATCAGGTGTTCGGTGCTCCTCCTAAATGCGACCTCGAGCGAGAGCGTGCAGTCATTGATGCGTTGCTTGAATCCATTCACGCAGGGGTGGTCAGCTCAGCGCACGACTGCAGCGACGGCGGCTTGGCCGTCGCTCTCGCCGAGTGTTGCATCGCGGATCGAACCGAGATGAGCGGCGCTGAGATCGACCTGTCGAGTTGGGATTCGATTCCCGACAGAGGAATTCTTTTCGGCGAAACACAGGGACGGATTCTCATCTCCAGCTCTTCTCCCGAAACTGTTCTGGAGATCGCGACCAAGTTCGCCGTGCCGGCGGGACGAATCGGAACAGTTCGGCGCGACTCGGACACGCTTGCGATAAAACTTCCCGATCGCGCAGTGAGCGTAAAGCTATCCCGACTTCAACGTGCTTATCACGACTCGATTCCGTCGGTCATGTCGCGCACCCCGGAGCACGCGACGTTCGACGAGCTCGCGCCCGTGGCGGGTCACTGACATGTGCGGAATCTTCGGGATCTACGGTCATGAACACGCCGCAGCCGCCGCGCATCTCGGCCTGTACTCCCTCCAACATCGCGGTCAGGAATCTTCCGGAATAGTCTCGGTCGATCGAGAGCTCGGAGCCCGCGCCATCAAGAGCATGGGCCTCGTCTCGGAGGGCGTCACCGCCGCTGGCGCGCAAAATTTGCCGGGCGACATTGCGATCGGACACACACGATACAGTACTGCCGGCTCTTCGACGATCGAGAATGCGCAGCCAGTGCTCGCTCGCTTTCGCGATGGACACATCGCGCTCGCGCACAACGGGAATCTCACCAACGCGTCCGAGCTGCGTCGTGAACTGGAAGACGGCGGCTCGATTTTCAGCTCAACGATGGATTCAGAAGTCCTCGTCCATCGCATCGCCCGGTCATCAGCGGAACAGCCGGAGCAACAGCTCGCCGACGCGCTAGAAGGCGTCGAAGGAGCGTACTGCCTGGTCGTCGTCATCGGCGACACGCTTCTGGCCGCGAGAGATCCGCGCGGTTGGCGGCCTCTCGTCATGGGCAAGCTCGGCGACGCCACCATCTTTGCGTCGGAGAGCTGCGCACTCGATCTCCTCGGCGCAACGCTCGAGCGCGAGGTCGAGCGCGGCGAGATCATCGCAGTGAATCGAACCGGGGTCCGCTCCAGCTTCCCGCTCGGAAAGCTCGAGTCGAGAAAATGCGTTTTCGAGTACGTCTATTTTTCGCGACCGGACAGTCAGGTGTTCGGCGGTTCGGTCGATCGCGCGCGACGCGAGCTCGGGCGACGTCTCGCACGCGATTATCCGGCGCCGACCGCGGATCTCGTATTCAGCGTTCCCGATTCATCGAACTCGGCCGCACTCGGCTTCGCCGAGGAGTCCGGATTGCCGCTCGAGCTCGCTCTGATACGAAATCACTATGTGGGCCGCACTTTCCTCCAGCCGACACAGGCGGGGCGCGACGCGAAGGTCAAGGTCAAATACAACGCCGTGCGCGAGGTGCTCCGCGGCAAGAGCGTGGTGATGGTCGATGATTCCATCGTTCGCGGAACGACGACGCGCGGGCTCGTCAGCATGGTTCGAGCGGCCGGGGCGCGAGAGGTGCATCTACGCGTGAGCTCGTCTCCGGTCACAGGCCCCTGCTACTATGGAATCGACACGCCCACACGCGAAGAGCTGATCGCAGCCAACATGAGCATCGACGAAATCACCCACGAAGTTGGCGCCGACACTCTCGGTTACCTGTCACTCGACGGCATGCTCGAGTCGGTTCCCGGCGGACCATCCGGGTTCTGCCACGCGTGCTTCTCGGGCGATTACCCCACGCCGCCTCCCGCCGACCCAGAGAAGCTCCGCTTCGGCTGCGGCTGCTGACCATCGATGGCGCAGTCGGTTTTTTTCTTCGGCAACGGAACGGCCGAGGGGACGCGGGACATGACCGCCGTTCTCGGCGGCAAGGGGGCAAATCTCGCCGAGATGACGAATCTCGGCGTACCAGTTCCGCCTGGATTCACGATCGCCTGCGCCGAGTGCATTGAGTACCTGAAGACGGGAAAGTACTCGGATAAGCTGCGCGCCGAAGTCGAAGGAAACGTCGCGCGTCTCGAGGAAGCCACGGGGAAGAAACTCGGAGATCCGCGAAATCCGCTACTTGTTTCGGTGAGGTCGGGCGCTCCGGTATCGATGCCAGGAATGATGGAGACCATTCTCAACCTCGGTCTCAACGATCGATCAGTTCACGGCCTTTCCGATCAAAGCAACAACGCGCGATTCGCGTACGACTCCTACCGGCGGTTTATCCAGATGTATTCGGACGTGGTGCTCGGTGTGCCGGCGCACGACTTCGAGCATCTGCTGAAGGCGAAGCGCATGACCGCTGGAGCAGCGTCTGACAACGAGCTCGGCGAAGGCGATCTTAGAAATCTCGTCGAGGAGTACAAGGCTCTTGTAAAGAATCGGACAGGTGCGGATTTCCCGCGCGATCCAATCGTGCAGCTCTGGGGCGCCATCGAAGCCGTCTGGAAATCGTGGACGCTTCGGAAAGCCAGAGACTATCGGAAGTTGAACGGTATCCCGGAGGATCTCGGAACTGCCGTCAGCGTCGTCTCGATGGTATTTGGAAATCTGGGAGAGGATTCCGGAACGGGCGTCGCTTTCACGCGAAATCCGTCGACGGGAGAAAAACGGTTCTACGGCGAATTTCTCGTAAATGCGCAGGGAGAAGATGTCGTCGCCGGAATTCGGACCCCTCTCGAAATCGACGACATGGCGCAGAAGCTTCCCGACGCTCACCGCGAGCTCATCGCCACACAGGAGCGGCTCGAGCAGCACTACCGCGACATGCAGGATCTCGAATTCACGGTCGAGCGCGGCAAGCTTTATCTCCTGCAGACGCGAAATGGCAAGCGTACATCTGCGGCGGCGGTAAGAATTGCACGCGACATGGTCAGCGAAGGTTTGATCGATCGGGTCGAAGCAGTGAAGCGCGTTCCTGCCGGCCAGCTCGATCAGCTGCTGCATCCCATAATCGATCCGTCGATTCGCGCGATTCCGCTTTGTCAGGGACTTCCCGCGAGCCCAGGTGCGGCGAGCGGAAAAGCGGTGTTCGACCCTGACACCGCTGAACAGCGATCGCATTCCGGCGAGAGCGTGATTCTCGTTCGTGATGAGACAACTCCGGAGGATTTTCACGGCATCGTCGCGGCGCGCGCGGTGCTCACCGCGCGGGGCGGAATGACGAGCCATGCCGCCGTCGTGGCGCGCGGCATGGGCAAGTGCGCGATCGTCGGCTGCAAGGACATCGATGTCAATCTGGAGCGCAGATCCTTCAGCGTTGACGGCAAAGAAATCGTCGAGGGAGACTGGCTGACTCTCGATGGCGCGACGGGCCGCGTGTTCGCGGGAGATCTTCCAACGATCCCCAGCGAAGTCGTTCGCGTGACCAACGGCTCACTTGCCCGGTCACAGGCGCCCATCTACCAGTCATACGCCGAGCTTCTCGGTTGGGCCGACGATGTTCGCAAGCTTCGGGTGCGCGCGAATGCCGACACGCCGCGTGACGCGCGGATCGCGCGAAGCTTCGGCGCCGAGGGCATCGGCCTCTGCAGAACCGAGCACATGTTCTTCGAGGGCGATCGAATCACCGCGATGCGCGAGATGATCATTGCTCGTGAAGAGGGCGGACGACGGCGTGCGCTGAACAAGCTGCTGCCGATGCAGCGCGCGGATTTCGAGGGAATCTTCGAGGCGATGGACGGGTTGCCCGTGACTATCCGCCTGCTCGATCCGCCGCTGCACGAGTTTCTACCGCATGGCGGAGAGGAGAGCAAACTTCTCGCGCGAACGCTCGACATCTCCCGTGCTGATCTGAACCGCATCATCGACTCGCTTCGCGAAACGAATCCGATGCTCGGTCACCGCGGGTGCCGGCTAGGCATTTCTTACCCGGAGATTACAGAAATGCAGGCTCGCGCCGTTTTGGAAGCGGCGGTGCGCGCCATGCGCAGGGGTATCACCGTGCGTCCCGAGATCATGGTCCCACTCGTAATGAACGTGAAGGAATTCGAGAATCAGCGAGCAGTTATCGAGAGCGTTGCCGAGCGTGTCCTCGGAGGAATGGGCGAGAAGATCCCCTATATGATCGGGACGATGATCGAGCTTCCGCGCGCCGCACTGACGGCGGGGCAGATAGCGCGGTCCGCTGAATTTTTCTCATTTGGAACAAATGACCTGACCCAGACTACACTGGGGTTGAGCCGGGACGATGCGGGCCGCTTCCTTCCCTCTTACATTGATCGCGGTATCTTAGCGGATGATCCGTTTCAGGTTCTTGACACCGAAGGGGTGGGCAGACTCGTAAGAATCGCAGTTGAGGATGGCCGTCAAGTTCGTCCTAATATAAAAGTTGGAATTTGCGGGGAGCACGGCGGTGAGCCGCGCTCCATTGCTTTCTGTCATTCGCTGGGGCTCGACTATGTGTCATGCTCACCCTTCAGAGTACCAATCGCGCGCTTAGCCGCAGCCCATGCCGCTCTTGAAGCGTAGGCTCGGCCTCGCCCGCCGCATGGAGCTCATGCCAGCGGCATCCCTGCCGATGGCACACGTGCAGCAC
>DASQPS010000183.1:0-8587 GCA_035643845.1 Gemmatimonadaceae bacterium
GCCGGCCGCGCGGCGCCTCGCTGAGCGCCGCCCCGGCCGCCGCGCTGCCGGTCATGCCGAAAGCGGGGTCAAGCGCCTGCATGGCGCCGTCGAGGACGGAGAAGTCGATCAGGTCGCCGGCCCCGGTGCGCAGCCGGTCGAGGTACAGGCTCAGCGCGGCGAAGGCGGCCTGCGCGGCGGCGACGTCGTTGCAGCGGGAACTCCGGAAGACGTCGCGGAAGTAAAGGAATCGTACACGGGTCAATACTTGCGCCCGCTGCTTGGCAGAAACAAAAGCCGAGACGGTCGCCGAGCGACGGCGTCGAGAAAACAGCCGGAAGCGGTAAGCTGGGAGCGATCAGCCGGTCGGGTGTAGTCGTAAGTTGAAGTTGCAGCTTGATGCTGCGAGGGAGTCCAAAATGGTCAGTGACACTGATCCAGAGGGGCTGCGACGCCGGACCGGCGGGAGTGTGCAAGAATGGTGAGTGACACTCATCCACAGAGCCTGCGACGCCGGACCGGCGGGAGTGTGCAAGAATGGTGAGTTTGCTAGACATAATCGGCCCAGTGATGGTCGGCCCGTCCTCCTCACACACTGCGGGTGCGTGTCGTCTCGGATTGCTCGCGCGTTGTCTGATCGGAGGCACTCCGCAGTCAGCGCTACTCCAGCTTCATGGCTCCTTTGCTCGGACCGGCGAAGGTCACGGAACCGACAAGGCACTCGTAGCCGGATTGCTTGGATTTCGTCCTGACGACGAGCGAATTCGTGATTCGCTTCAGATCGCCGAGCGCGAGGGTCTCGACTACAAATTCGAGAAGACGACGATCGCCGATGCGGCGCACCCGAACACCGTGCGAATCTCCCTCGAGCTGAATGGCAACAAGGCGACGATGCTGGGATCGTCGCTCGGCGCCGGACGCATCATGGTCCAGGAAATCGACGGCTATCCGGTCGAAGTCACCGGAAACTTACACACGATCGTCCTCGTAGCTGAGGATAGGAAGGGCTCGATAGCGAGAATCACGGGGATCCTTGCCGAGCACGACATCAACATTGCGACTCTCAAGCTGACAAGAAAGGAGCGGGGCGGCGACGCGTTCATGGTGATCGAATGCGACGAGATCCCCGACAAAAAGGCTGGCGCCGAGCTGCGCGCGCTGGACTGGGTTCGCTGGACACGGCGGCTCGACAAGGTTAGCGGCGGCTGATGTACAAGGCACTCGCCGACGCAATTCGGGACGCGGAGAAAGAGAAGCAGTCGCTTGCGCGCATTGCGCTGGCCGCCGAGGCGCGGGATCAGGGACGTCCAGTCGAGGAGATTCGCTCGGCACTCCAGCGCGCGCTCGACGTTATGCGAAGTGCCATCGAAAAGGGAGTTGTCGGTGATTTGTATTCTGCATCGGGGCTCGTTGGTGGTGACGCGGCAAAGCTGCGCGGAAGCGAGAAGGGACCTCTCGCCGACACGCCGTTTCGCGACATTCTCACACGAGCCCTGGCGGTGCAGGAAGTGAATGCGGCAATGGGAGTGATCGTCGCTGCTCCAACTGCGGGCGGCGCTGGAGTGCTGCCCGCAATTCTTACAGGGCTCGCGAAGGCGAGGTCGGTGCCGGACGAACGAGTGGTGGATGGACTTGCGACGGCGGCGTTGATCGGCGCGGTGGTGGCCGAACGAGCATCGCTCTCGGGCGCCGAAGGCGGATGTCAGGCGGAAACTGGTGCGGCGGCGGGAATGGCAGCTGGCGCCGCTACCGAGATGCTCGGCGGAACTCCTTCACAGGTTGGCCACGCGGTAGCGCTCACCATGCAGGGGACGCTCGGTCTGGTTTGCGATCCGTTGGGTGGGCTCGTCGAGCTGCCGTGCGTGTTCAGGAATGCAACGGGATCGGCGATCGCCCTCGCGGGGATCGAGATGGCCCTGGCAGGAATAACCTTCGCGATTCCGGTCGACGAAGTAATCGATGTGATGGGCGAGATCGGTCGGGAGATGGATGTCCGCTACCGTGAGACCGCCGGCGGCGGGCTGGCCGCAACGCCGACCGGCCGCCGACTGGCCAAGGAAAGGTTGTACCAGATCAAGAGGTCGGACGCGTGACAGATTTACTGGTTATAGAGTCGGGTTAGGGGTAATTTCGCGGTGAACAGTGTGATCTTTTGGCTGAACCCGAACCACGCAGGGCAAGCGCCGAAAAAAAGAGTTAGAAATGATGTGACGACAAGATCCGAGAGGTCAGAAAATCAAGTTGTTAGATGCGAGTTTACGACGTCCAGACTTTACTAGGTGGCGTTCAGAACACAATCAACTGACTGTACAATAGGCGGAAACCGAAACGTCCCGACGTAGTGAACTGAAAAACTATCAACTTCAGTTGCTGTCATCTCGGATCCGTTCAGTTTTCAGTTGCAGTTGCGGTTGCCGTTGTCATGAGCCCGGAGCCTTAACCAGAATCCTATGAATATTTTCGACCGTATCGCGATGCTTTTCCGCTCCAACGTCAACGCCGTGATCTCGGAGTTCGAGCAGCCCGAGAAGATGCTGAATCAGATCATTCTCGACATGAGGTCGCAGCTCGTGAAAGCCAAGCAGCAGGTTGCAGCTGCCATCGCCGACGAGAAACGACTGCAGGACCAGACCCGCCAGGAGCTCAAAGAGGCCGAAGACTGGGAGCGCAGGGCCATGCTCGCCGTTCAGCAGAACCAGGACGATCTCGCCAAGCAGGCGCTCATCCGCCGGACGGAGCACCTCCAGCGCGGCGACCAGCTCAATCTCACCTGGCAGGCGCACAAGCAGGAGACCGACCGCCTCAAAGATTCGCTTCGCAGCCTCAACGACAACATCGAGGAGGCCAACCGCAAGAAGAATCTTCTTCTCGCCAAGCAGCGTAGAGCTGACGCGCAGCGTCGCATCAACGAGACGATGTCGCACATCTCCGAGAAATCGGCATTCGAGGCCTTCGCGCGCATGGAAGAAAAAATCGAGAACAACGAGCGGAACGTGAGAGCACACGCTGAGATCGAGGAAGAGTTCTCGGGCGACCGGCTTGCGAATGATTTCAAGAAGCTCGAGGCTGGCGGCGCCGGCATCTCGGCGGACATGCAACTCCTGCAGCTCAAGCAAAAAATGGGAGTTCTCCCCGCCGGCACTCAGCTCAATAACAAAGCACTCGGCGCCGGTCAGCGGGCCGAAGAGGAATCCGTCGAGGTCGAAGAGATCCACGACGAGAACAAGTAGTATTGGCTAGCGGCTCCGCAGTCGTCGAGAGAGTCAAAGTCGCACCGATTCTGACTGGTGTGATTCTGACGCTGTTGCTCCTCTGGATGCTCGGAGTAACTGCCGACGTATTTCTCCTTCTTTTCATCGCGATAGTCCTCTCGCTGTACCTCGGCGCGGTGAGAGATGTGCTGGTCCATCGCGGTCACGTGCCGCCGAGGATCGCATTCTTTCTCGCAGTCGTAGGATCCGCGGCGGTGCTCGTCGGCCTTTTCGCGATACTCCTGCCGCCAGTCATCGAGCAGACCAGAGCGCTGATCGTCGTGATGCCCAAGTACATCGAGACCTGGGAATCGGGCATCGATCACTTCGTCGAGCGTTTTCCTGCAATGCGCGACGTTTGGAAACCCGGCGAGCACCCGCTCATCACCGCTGTGTACGAGCAGCTTTCCGGTCAGGCGCAGGCTGTGGTGCCGAGGGTGCTCGGACTGGTGCAGGTGCTGGTGGATTGCTTTGCAGTCGGCGTGATGAGCATCTACCTCGCGCTCCAGCCCGGAGTGTACAGAGAGTGGCTCATAGCCCTCTTTCCGCCGATTCATCGCGATCTCGTGCGCGACGTGCTGCGCGATCTTGCCGACGCCCTTCGCGCCTACATCGTCGGACAACTGCTGACGATGACTTTCCTCGGCTGCCTCACTGCCGCCGGTCTTTATATCCTGGGTGTTCCGTACTGGCTGACGTTCGGCGTCTTTACCGGACTGGTAGCAGTCGTCCCATTCTTCGGAACGCTTCTGTCGACGACGTTGCCCGCGCTCTTTGTGCTCGGCGGACCTGGAGGCGGGACGCGCGCACTCTACGTCCTCGCGTTAGGTGTGGTGATTCACCTGATCGAGGGAAACATCGTGTCACCGTTGGTCATGTCCAAGAAAATCGACATGCCTCCGGTGCTGACGATTACGTCGGTGCTTATCGTCGGCAAGCTGCTGGGCCCGCTCGGTCTGGTGGTGGCGCTGCCGACGTTGGTGTCGGTGATGGTTATCGTCCGCAGAATTCTCATAAATCGGATCTACGAGGGTAAAGGATTCAGGAAGAGCACGCGTGACCGGATTTTTGTATTGCGAGTACCTGTCCCCGACGGTGGAGTAATCGTACCGACAGAGCCAGCTCCGGATTTGATAAGCCTGCGCGAAAAGACACTGCTGAAAAAAACGGCGTAGCGAGAAAGGCGGTCAAACCGGATCGGTGGCCAGCCGCCTTAGCGTCACCTGAATCCTGGTCGTCCCGAAAATCTTGTCTCCCACGAGGATCCAGCCGAGGGCCGGGTCCAGCGACGACGTGAAAGGCATGTTCCTGACGAAAGTGTCTGCGGCCTGACTGACAGTGACGGTGGTGCCGCTGACCGTCCAGGTTCCCGCCATGTCCGCATCGACCGGCTGTCCATTGCCACCATCCGCGATGTGCAAGTGCCCGGTCGTCGCCCCGCCCGGCAGCAGATCGAGTTCGAGCGTACTGCCCGCAGCTATCTCGTTGGTCTGACCGGAATTTCCGGTCGTTACGAACGATGTCGCTGTGTAGTGTCCCGCGGGTGGCTTGTCCGACGGCGCCGTGGAATCACTGCCACACGCAACGGTGGCAAGGGCGAGACCGACGAACACAACGCGCATTGGGTTGATGCTCAAGCTTCGCATAACCACCCTCCCGATACAGAATCCTTCTGCAATCGACAGCCGATCGCGAACTGGAAGACTTGGAAGAACTGCGCCACGCGGTTTAACGCTTCCATTCGGTACCTAACGGTTCCGGTCAGACTCCGCACCGGTACGAAACTGTTCGATCCGTTGTGGAGATATTGTCGATGCGCGCGCTCTGTGTTCGAGGACTCACAAAAAATTATCTCGCTGGACCACGAGGCCACGCTACCACCGTTCCGGCGCTGCGCGAAGTGAATCTCGATGTCGAGCGCGGCGAGATCGTTGGCCTTGTCGGGCAGCCCGGCGCGGGAAAATCGACGTTCCTTCTGTGCCTCGCGGGCCTGCTCAAAGGCGACAATGGCACGATCACCTGGTTCGGCGAACAGATAACGGTGCACCACGTCCCCGCGGGTCTCAGCTACGTTCCTCAGCGGGCCGGCTACTATTCGTTCCTTACGGTCCGTGAAGCGCTCGAGTACTACGCGACGCTGCACGACCTGTCCTCGGCAAATCGTACCGCCCAGGTCGAATCTGCGATTCGAGAGGTGTCGCTGCAGGTTCACGCCACGCGTCGTGTCAGCAGCCTGAGTGCCGGCCTTTTACAGCGACTCGGGCTCGCGCAGGCTTTGATCGGGGCTCCGCGCGCGATCCTTCTCGACGAGACGCTTTGGGGCGAAGGACTCCTGTTTGAAACCGATATCGTCGCGCTGCTGGAGCGCCTTTCGCGTCGCGGGATCACTGTCGTGATTTCCGCGCCGAACGCGGTGGAGCTTCATCGGGTAGCCGACCGAATTGTTCAGATGTCGGAAGGCCGTGTCGCGTCACGGCCCGCCGCCGTCGTGTCGAATGTCGCGTCAGAAGCTCCTGACCTCGGCATCGACGCGCTACCAGAACGGTCGTTGAAAATGCGGGCGTAAGAATACACCACGCATTCGTGAGAGACGCGCAATCGTGTTGACCCACATTCGCGGCTTACCTAGCTTCCGCGAATGTCCGACTTCCGTCTGTACAACACCCTCACGCGAAGCATCGAGAGCTTCGCTCCCGCCGACGGAGAGACGGTCCGTGTGTACACCTGCGGTCCGACTGTCTACAAACCGGCGCACCTCGGGAATTTCAGAACGTTTCTGTTCGAGGACCTTCTCCGTCGCGTAATCCAGCTGCGCGGATGGCACATCGTTCAGGTGATGAATCTCACCGACGTCGACGACAAGATCATCAAGGCCGCCGCAGAGTCAGGAAAAACGATCAGCGAGATCACGGCTCCGGTGATTCAAACTTTCAACACCGATCGTGCATTTCTCAGAATTCAAGACGCCGAGTTTTATCCGCGCGCGACGGACCACATCCCGGAAATGATAGGAATTGTCGCCGCGCTCGTTAAGCGAAAGCTCGCCTACCTCGCCGAAGACGGCACCGTTTATTACGCGATCGACAAGTTCAAGGAGTACGGGAAGCTTTCGCGCCTCGACACCCGCGAAGTCAAGACAGGGGCGCGTGTGCTTCAGGACGACTACTCGAAGGAGAACGCGCAGGATTTTGCGCTCTGGAAAGCGGCCAAGCCGGAGGACGAGGCGACCGGCGCTGCGTGGGATTCTCCCTGGGGCCGCGGACGTCCGGGTTGGCACCTCGAGTGCTCGGCGATGGCTATGAAATATCTCGGTGAGACTCTAGACATTCATTGCGGAGGAATCGATCTGATTTTTCCGCATCACGAGGACGAGATCGCGCAATCGGAGGGTGCGACAGGCAAACAGTTCTCGCGCTTCTGGTGCCACGGTGAGTTTCTGCTCACCGACGGCAGCAAGATGGCCAAGCGGCTTGGCAACGTTGCCACCGTTCAGGATCTTCGCGATCAGGGCGTACCAGCGGCGGCGTTCCGGCATTTTGTTTTCTCGACGCACTACCGAAAGCAGCTCAACATGTCCGGTGATGCACTGGAAGCGTCCATGGAAGGTGTGCGTCGTGTTGCTGATTTCGCGGAGCGACTGGCGGAGGCAAAGGGAGCGACGCCGGAGCTCGAACAGATCGCTGACGAAGCTGAAGCAGAGGCGATTGAAGCGCTCTATGACGATCTCAACGCGCCGATCGCGGTGGGCGCGCTCTTCACGTTCATACGAAAGGCGAACGCGGAGCTCGATCGCAACGGCGTGGATCGCAAGGCGCTGGAGAGAGCGCGCGAGGTTTTTGCGCGCATCAACTCAGTGCTCGACTTGATTCCGGAGAGAAGTGAAGCAGATCCCGAGCTGGAGCAGTGGGTCGAAGAGAAGCTTGCGGCGAGAAGGAACGCGCGGGCGCGGCGTGAATTTGCGCAAGCCGACGCGATTCGCAGCGAGCTCGAATCGCGCGGAGTTGCGATAGAAGACAGCGCTCAGGGAACCAGATGGAAGAAAGTTCGGTAACCGTTTTTCAGACGCTCGAACGCCTCGTCCTGCCAATCGGGCTCCTGGGAATTCTGATTGGGATTTTTGCTGCGGCAGCCGGCGTACGCATGGCAATTTTGTCGAACGCCGTCGGCGCCAAGCGTGATGAAACCAGGACAGCCTCGGCAACGCCAACCGCGACGATAGAGAGCATAGCAGTCTGGGTTTGCGCGCCAATCTCGTTGCTGGGGATCGTCGTCGCAGTGCAGACCATCCGATTTAGCAGCACGAGCATCCCCAGATTTCCGCCCGTCGCCGTTTTGGCCGGCGCTGCTCTCATCCTCACAGGTTTGCCCGCAATTCTCTGGAAGACGCGCTTCCGCTGGGCGGCGGAAGGTGTCGCACTGGCGGCCCTGGGCGGTTCAGCGATACTGAGCGCGTGGTCGATCGGAGCTTTCTTGCTGCCAGTTCTGGCACTTATGCTGTGGGTGTGTCTGGAGCATCTGGGCGTCTATGTTCGCACCGAATTCGCTCGCCACCGTCGGGTTGACTCACTACTCTAAGTTGGCTATTCTACTTGGCTTGCGATGAAAAATCGCTGTTTGTTGCTGACGTAGCTCAATTGGCAGAGCAGCTGATTTGTAATCAGCAGGTTGGGAGTTCGATTCTCCCCGTCAGCTCTGCCGACTCGTTGTGGTTCCGATGTGCCGCTTCGGGTACCTATCGAGGGCAAGGAGGAGCACAATCGGTGGGGTTCCTGAGTGGCCAAAAGGAGCAGACTGTAAATCTGCCGGCTTACGCCTTCGAAGGTTCGAATCCTTCCCCCACCATTTTAGAGGGGCCGGATTTTTTGTATACAGCCAGTTGTTGTGACGCGGGAGTAGCTCAGTTGGTAGAGCGCTAGCCTTCCAAGCTTGATGTCGCGGGTTCGAGTCCCGTCTCCCGCTCTGAGGGCGCGGTACCAGGAAGCGCGAGGACGTAGTGAACGGCGATGCGCACGCGTCGCTGGATGTTGCAGGAAGAATCATCCGCTCGCGTAGCTCAGTTGGTAGAGCACACCCTTGGTAAGGGTGAGGTCATCGGTTCAATCCCGATCGCGAGCTTGCCAGCAGCGGTGTTTGAAAAATGCAGTCTCCTCGTCCCAACTCGACGAGACATCGACCTGAAGTTCCGATCGGGCGATTAAACTGATTACTGAGAACAAGAAATGTCGAAAGCCAAATTTGAGCGTACGAAGCCACACGTAAACGTCGGTACAATCGGTCACGTCGATCACGGGAAGACGACGTTGACGGCGGCCATCACGGCGATCCAGGCCAAGAAGGGACTGGCCTCTCCGGTTGCC
>DASQPS010000184.1:0-9351 GCA_035643845.1 Gemmatimonadaceae bacterium
GATGGTTCGCGCGCAACCGATATCGATTCGGTTGTGGCGAGCACTGCCAGGTGCGGCCGCAGGATCTCGATTACGGGGACGATTGATCGGCTTAGCGGCAGTCGATGAGGGTGAACTGATATTGCCGCCCGCTCGTGAGCGCTCCTGATGGCGAAGTTGTCAGAGAAGCTGAGCGCGGGTGACAAAGCGAGGCTAGTCGCTCCGATATTGCTGTACGCAGTCATCGCACTCGTAGCGTGGAAGCTCGGATACTTTCACGTCGACAAGGTGACTGCTGTCGCGCAGGGCTGGAGGCGTGGAATCTGGTTCGCCGCCGGGTTCGTGATCCTGTACACCGTCTTGGCCGCGCTCGCTATGCCGATCAGCCCCCTCGCGTACGCGGCCGGCGCGGTATTCGGATTCTGGCGCGCTTCGATAGTCGTGTGGGTCGCGTCCCTAGTCGGAGCAGCCGGCGGCTATTACCTCGCGCGCGGAATTCTCGCCAAACCGGCGCGTACGCTCCTCGGCCATTACAAAGAGAAGCTTACCGGGCTCGATAAAAGAAGCGCTTTCGTTGGCGCGCTCCGAATGCAGCTCTTACCGATCGTCCCCTTCGGCGCTTTCAATTACGCGGCTGCCATAAGCAAGCTCCACGTTCTGCCGTTTCTCGCAGGGACCGCAATAGGAATCATTCCCGGGACCCTGCTCGCGACCTTTATCGGAGATCGATTCGTGGCGGGCGTTCACGGCAAAAGCAAAGTGCCGTATCTGTTCGCGGGGGCTGGAGTGCTCGTGGTGCTCGCGCTGTCGTTCGCTCCGAAGTTGCTCGACAAATTCTGGGGGCGGGACAAGAAGCGCTAATTCTGCCTGCTGGCCAGCCGCTTCCGAACAACCGAGCTCTTACCATCGGTTGGAGGGGAGGAGGCTACCAGCTTAAGCTGCCAGCGGCCAGCATGAAGCTGCCAGCATTCAGCTGCAGGCACATTTGACTTTTCGTGTTCGCGTTCGAGGTGCGGAAGAACGCGGCCCTTTGCATCGGGTGTAATCCGAGATTCGAACACCCAGAGCGCCAGGCCGACAAGTCTCCTTGTCTGCAGCTGGCCGCTGGCAGCTTCGGGCTGGTCGCTGGCAGCTTAAGCTGGAAGCTTGCCCGAAATCTGACGCCGGTGGAGTTCACCATTGATCAGGCGGTGGTCCACCAACTGCGGCGCTCAGTTGAACCGCGTCGTCTTCCAGAGCGAAGTCCCCGCGGCGACCAACATTCCCAGCGTCGCGATTCCGAGAGCCGCGGCCCATCCCCAATGGAGCGCGATCTGCGGTGGCCGAGCAACGATCGCAAAGCCGACGATGATGGCCATCGCGATGCCCACAACCGTCCAATCGATCCAGGTTCGCCGGCGGACTGTGTTGCGCGTATCCTCACCGGCGAGCCGAGACGCGGTGTACTCCGGATCTACTCCGTAATGGTCGCCTTCGCGCAGAGCCGCGTCCTGCCAGTGAGCGTGCTCCTGACGGCTAACCGACGAGAGCGCGATCACTCCGGCGCCGATGGCCATCACGAGAGAGCCGCCGATCACTTGTGCAAGCACTCCTTGAGGAGCATTGCGTAGCTCTCCGAATACGAGAATCCCCCACAGCAAACCCCAGAGCTGATTGGTGTTCGACAGCGGGATTCCGCGCGTGATGCCCGCGTACTTGACGGCGTACTGCTGGAACAGATCGCCGACGACCCAGACGAATCCTCCGGCGAGAAGCCAGAACAATACGTGTCGCGCGCCGGAGAGCTGGCTCCAAAGGAGCCCACCGCCCCCCGAGTAAGTGAGCGCCAGAACGGTCATCATTCCCAGCTCACCAACGGTGAAAAACGTGATGAACGAAAGCGGACTCATTCCCGTGAGGTACGCTTTTCGATAGGGGATGTACATCGTTCCCCACAACACGCCGGCCGAGAGCGCTGCCACAACGCCGCGCAGTGCGTCGCGCGACGGCACCTGCGCCGCCGATGCGAGCGCCAGCGCCGTGGCGCCGGCGAACATCAGGAGCGCGCCGCCCAGTACGCCCGCCCAGCGACGCCAATCCGCGCCGCGAAGCTCCTGAAAAAAAACAATGCCCCAGACGATGCCCAGCAGACTGTTGCTGTTCCACAGAGGGAACGCGATGCTGAGCCCGACGTTTCGGACGGCGAATATCGTGAGAGTATTTGCGACTGCCCACAGGCAGCCCGCCAGAACTGCCCACACTATGAGGTGCGGAGCCTGACGCAAATCGGCGGCGATGTACGAAGTGCCCTGGATAAGGGCGGGCAGCGTCCATCGCGCCAGGAAAACGCCGATGACCATCCCGAGCGAGATCACCACTGGCGAAAGTCCGAGCGTGACGAGCTTCGTAGGTGCCTCGGCGGCGCCGAGCCACGCGCCGGCGCTGAGACCGCAAAGCATCCCAGCCCCCTGCAGAGTGCGGATCCGACGAGGATCCAACGGACGCCGGCCCGCTGCCGCGCGCGAAGTCTCGGCGGGTGCCGCGCTCACGAAATCCAGCGCAGAACGAGGAGTCCGCCGGCGAGCACCATGAGGGGAACCCAGAAATGCACGTCACGCAGAACGAGGCCCAGCCACGCCGCGCGGCGAGAGCCCGCGTGATCGTTCGTCATAGTTTTCGCTTGGCCATTGGCGGGCAATACTTGGCAGAAGCACGAGCGCCGCGCAAGACCGATCGCTGCGTGCCCGATTCCCTCAAGCATTGCCGACGCTCGAGTCTGGAGCCACTTTCAAATTGTTTCCTATCAACTGAGACCGACATGAACCGACGAGACTTCGTTCAATCGATTACTGCCGCGGGCCTGGGCATCGCGGCTTCTTCACGCCAGGCATTCGCGGCTGATCGCGCAGGAGGAGGCGCGACTCGAAAACTCGACCGCATCGGACTCGAGCTCTACTCGGTCCGGAAAGCGATGGCCGCTGACCCCGACAAAACCCTCGCCGCCGTCAGCGCGATCGGCTACAAGGATGTGGAGGTGCTCTGGTCATTCGGAAATTTTGGTCGGAGTCCGCAACAGCTCCGCACCGCTCTCGCCAACGAAGGTTTGCGCGCACCCTCCGCGCACATCTCGCCCGAGACGATTCTGATTGGTTGGAACCGTAGTCTCGACACCGCGAAATATCTCGGACACCAGTACCTCATCGTCCCGAGCCTCGGCGCTGACCTCGGCTTGACTCTCGATGACTGGAAGGAGTGGGCAGACCACTTCAACACCGCTGGAGCGATCGCGCGGCGAGCGGGCGTCTGGCTCGCGTTTCACAACGAGTCGGAGCACATGAAGCCCATCGACGGACAGATTCCGTATGACGTCTTCATCAATCGTCTGGACCCGTCCGTGGTCAGACTGCAGCTCGACGTCGGAAACATGATCCTCGGCGGCGGCGATCCGATGCAATACCTCTCGCGGTACAAGGACCGCTACTGGGCGTTTCATCTCAAGGACGCCTTGCCGGATCGTTCCAGCGACACAGAGCTCGGCACAGGCACCTTTGACTTCAAGAAATTCCTCGCTGCGATTCCCGAGCTCGACCAAAAACCCACGTACGTCGAACAGGAGCACGGCCGCGACGAGCTCGCCAGCGCGCGGATCGACTACGAGTACCTGCACGGGCTGGATTTCTAGCGGTCCCGGGTAAATTGGGAGTTGTATGCCGGCAACTCCCTTTCACCTCGGACCTGGTCTTCTCGTAAAGGCTGCCGCGCCCCAGCAATTCTCGATGGCAGCGTATTCGCTGGCGCAGGTCGTCATCGACATCGAGTCGGGATTCTTCCAGCTACGAAGGGATTATCCGGTGCATCGTGAGATGCACACCTTCGTCATAGGCGGCCTCATTGGGCTTCTGTCCGGCCTCATCGTCTCGCGTGTCGGTGTGTGGCTGGCGCGCCCGCGCGATGTCGTGGGCGAGGCGCTCGCCGCCGAGTACCGATTATGGGTCGCCGTGCCGAGTGGCATTTTCGGCGGTCTGCTGCACGTCTTGATTGACGGAGTGATGTATACGGACGTCCGTCCTTTCCTGCCGTTCTCGGTGGCGAACCCCCTGTACGGCCTGGTCACAGTGCGCGTGGTTTACATGTTTTGTGTTCTCACAGCGGTTGTGGGAGCCGCGCTGCTGCTTGCGTGGGAGTGGCGCCCGAAGCGGTTCTAACGAAGGCTTGCGGCGATTTGGGATTCCCTGCTAAGTAGTCGGCATGAATCACCCGGAATCCGCGACGACCACGTGTGAAAGAGAGTAGCGCAGGGCCGTCAACCCTCCTGCAGGATTTCATTGCCCAGCAGAACACCAACGTATTTCTGAGAGCGTTTTCGTTCTCGACTATCCAGCTGCCCGTCGCTTCGCCAGATGACGTCGAGCTCGCGGACCAGATCGTCATGATGGACGAGATCGGCTTCATCTTCCAGCTGATGGAGCGCGAGCAAAAGGTCGCGTCGAAGCTGGGTGATCTGGAGAAATGGGTGGTTAACCACGTGGTTCGCCACGGAGTTAAGCAGATCCAGCGCACTCGCGATGTACTCGACAGCTACATGGGCCTGTCTCTCGTCAACACCTATGGTCATCGTGTGCTCGTCACACCCAAGGAGCCCGAGCTGCTCGTGAGCGTGATTGTCTACCGCGTGCCGTCAAAGTCGCGCGCGTTTCGCGCGGCTCGGTTCAAGAAGAACAAGAAGGGCGCCTTCGTTCACATTCTGCGCGACGTCGAGTACTTCCAGATCGCGAGTCATTTCGTGACGCCGGCGGAATTGCTGGATTATTTCGGATTCAGGCGCGACATCCTCATCAATTGGGACCCGCAGTCAACGGCGGTGAGCGAGGCAGCGCTCATTGGCCAATACCTGCTCGAGGATTATACGTCGCAGCCCGACGAGCGCTTCGAGCGCGCCGCACGCGCACGCGGCGGACCAACCGCGTGCGAGTTCTCTTTCGTGCTCGACAGCCTGGCGACGAATATCATCACTCAGGAAAGCGATTACGCCGATACAGATTCCTACGAGATTCTTTCCGAAATGGGCCGCCTCGACAGGCACGAGCTGCGCGCGCTTAAGCAGCAGGTTCGCCTGGCGCTAGAAGCCGTGCGCGGCGATCGGTTCGAGCTGCCGTTCCGAATGGCGTCGGCTCGTACCGGCTGTGGCTTCCTCATTCTCCCGCTCGCGAAAGAATTCCGCGATCGGGCGAGCGACGCGTTGCAGAGCCTTTCCACCGCGTCCAAGTACGAACTCGATCTCGACCGTCAGGTCGGCATCGGAATGTGGCGCAACAGCGAGTTCGTCGACATCGAGTGGATCTACATGATCGGGAAGAACATGCCCAATCCAGCGCTCGAGGAGCGCCTCGCGCGCAGCTATCCGTTTCGGAGAGCGAGCGAGCAACGGCTTCCGCCGATTTTCACCTGACGAAAAAGTCATCGAAGCGTCGTCTGCGTGGGTCGTGCACTCGGGAACTCCGCCTGTGCGTGCGCGCGTATTATGATTATTCGATGCGGCTTTTGCTTGGCGGTGTTTTGTTGCCCTTTCTGGCGCCCCTCGCGCGCGTCCCCCACCAGTCCACGGCTCTTCCGCCTGCGACACCGATTCTTCGGTACCTCACCGTCGGCTCCCATCGAATCGAGTTTGACGTTCCCGGCCCCGGCCGCGCGCAGTTCTCGAGCGTCGCGCGAATCCTTGGCGGAAAGGGCAACGCCGAGGACACGAGCGTGCCCGCTCTGGTTCGGTGCTACACCCTCAAGGGGCCGGCTCCGCACATGATCCTGGCGTTCTACGGCGACGAAACTGCGGATAGCGCTCTAACCGATTTCGATCTGGCCCCCGCATCGCGAAAGCCGGGGCTCGCTGGAAAATGCAGTCCTCTGGCGGTCACCCCGCGACAGGTCGTTACTGATCGCGGGATTAGAATCGGACTTCCCCGCGCCGACGTAGAGGAAGTCCTCGGCCAGTCACGTCGTGCGATCGATGGCCAGCCGATCTACGAAGTGACCGGACCGCGTACAACGCGCGCCGGCGCCACCACGCGCACCGAAGACATATCGTCGAGCATCACCATTACTTATCGGCGGCAGATAGTGGTGGCATTCAGCGGTGGAATATCCGAGGCGCCCTGAGCCCGCTCGACCGGGAACAATGGGCGGCTTTTCCGGTTTAATACACAGTGATGTTTCGCTCGCTATCGTCCATCTTCGCCGAGAACTAACGATGAGCCGCACCGCGCCGAATTACGCCGCCGCACTGGTTGCAATCCCTCTCGCGCTGATTTTTCTCGGCGCAAAGCTCGCAGGAAGCTCACCGGAGCCGGCAAATGGTCCATTGGCAATCCCTGCCGTCGGCGCAGAACTGGTTGCGGTTGCGGCTCAGGACACGGCCGTCTTCGCGGGAGGCTGCTTCTGGGGAGTCGAAGCCGTGTTCGACCATGTAAAAGGCGTGAAGCGCGCGATTTCGGGATACGCCGGCGGGACTGTCCCTGCCCCTTCGTACGAGCAGGTCAGCACCGGAGAGACAGGACACGCCGAATCCGTGGAGGTCATCTACGATCCTGCGCAGGTCTCCTACGGAAAGCTCCTGCAGATCTTCTTCTCGGTCGCGCATGATCCCACTGAGCTCAATCGTCAGGGTCCCGATCGCGGTACTCAATACCGGTCGGCGATATTCTATCGGAACGCGCAGCAGGAGCAGGTCGCGGAGAGCTATATCAAACAGCTGACGGCCGCGAAGACGTTTCCCCGTCCGATCGTGACGCAAGTCGCGAAGCTCGGCGGTTTTTATCCCGCTGAAGAGTATCACCAACACTACCTGGCCCAGCACCCGGATCAGCTTTACATAGTGATCAACGATCTGCCAAAGATCGCGGCGCTGAAGAAAGAGTTCCCGAGCGTCTACCAGGACTAGTTGGTCAGCGTAGATCGCCTGCGGCTACGGCTCCGCGAAACTTCAATCAGTCGCGAGCGTAGGGGTGGAAGATCTTTTTTTGGAGCACCGTTGAAAATCTTTCAGCTTGATCTCGCCAACCGGGCCCGGGTTCCGTTCTCCGGCGTAGCGATGCTCTCTCTGTTCGCCATCGCTGCGGCTGCACCGCTTCGCGGCCAGGACTCGAACAATGTCCACGTCAGCGTCCACGTGCCGGATTCGGTCGCCCACATAGTCGACAGACAGACGGCCAGCCAGGCGCGCTTTGAAATCGTCAGCACGGACGGAAAGGCGGCGCTCCTCCTGATGGACACCACTATCGTCGCACAATTGACGGATCACGGACTCGCGCAGATGAATTCGCACGAAGCAACCGATACCATCAAGAGTGGCGTCTCTCGACTCTTCGCGCGCATGACGCTCGGAGCGTTGATGCCTCTGTTCGATCACGGAATTGCCTACCACCTTCGCGATTTGCACGACGCGCGTTACGATGACGGCCGGCTGCTGCTGCTACGCGCGAACGGCGACGAAGTATTCCGCGGCGTGGAAATTGGGAACGCGCCTCTCATGGAAAGTTTTGCCCCCGCGGACGCGAGAGCGTTTGCCGCGAAGGCGAGGGAGGCCCGCGCACGCCTCGGGCGCTAGCCTCCGCTGCGCGGTTTGCCGGGAGGTCGTAGATTCACGGCGGCCCACCCGGCCAACCAAACCGACGGAGGCATTCAATGCACTACCCCTCGGCAAATTTCCTTCACGTGCTGGTTGCCGCCATAGTGATCTTTGCGCTCGGCGGACTGTGGTACTCTCCGATTCTGTTTGCCAAACGCTGGATTGCGCTACAGGGTCGAACGGAGGAGCAGATGCGAGCGGAGGCCGCGGAGGCGAACATGCCGCTCATGTACATCAGCGCCTTCATCACCTCGCTGCTCATCGCGTTGGCCCTCGGAACGCTTATCGCGCATTTGTCTGCCGGAAATCCGATGGGTGCCGCGCATGGTGCTTTGTTCGGCTTCCTCTGCTGGCTCGGCTTCGCCGCCTCGACGAGCTATGCCACCGCCATTTTTTCTGGAAAGCCGAAACAGCTGTGGTTCATCGATTCGATGTACAACCTCGTATCGTTCGTGCTCGCTGGAATCATCCTGGCAGTATGGAGATAGGACAACACCGCAACTGAGAGGAGACATTCATGTTGGTACCAATCAGACTTCGATACCTGTCCTTCGCGGTCGTTGCGCTCGCGGCCGCGACCGCGCCCGACGCAAGCGCACAGAGGAATAACCCACCGCTGCCGAGAGTGCAGCCGCTGCCGCGGCGGACCGGGCGATTTACACTGAGAGCGCCGGACCTGTTGTCGGCGGGTCGAATTGCCGCCTCCCACGTGTACAACGGAATGGGATGCAGCGGTCAGAATATCTCGCCGATGTTGGTATGGTCGAACCCGCCGGCTGGGACGAAATCTTTCGCAGTCACGATCTACGATCCCGACGCGCCAACCGGCAGCGGATGGTGGCACTGGGTGATGTACAACATACCGGCCAATACGACCTCGCTTGCGGCAGGCGCAGGTAACGGCCGCAACGCACCGAGGGGCAGCGTGCAGGGCACGACCGATTTCGGCACACGGGGATACGGCGGGCCGTGCCCACCTCCGGGCGACGCGCCGCACCACTATCACATCAAGGTGTTCGCGCTCAAGATCGACAAGATCGACGCGCCGGGAAATGCGACGGCGGCGTTCATTGGCTTTAACCTGAACGCGAACAAGCTTGCGACGGCGGAGATTATTGGCCGGTACGGCCGGTAACCGAATCCACTGCTGGCCTGAGGACATCTTTCGCGAAGACGTAGAAGTTCTGGTCGACGCGAAAATCCTCAGGCCGGCTCAGTCGCACTGAAGTCGTTTTCCAGCTCTCGGTCGGACGAATCCAAGCCGTTGTCGTCGGTGATGTGGTGACTCTCACCGGCATGGCAAATCCGGAGACGACGTTAGTCCAGCGATACGACAACCGGTGGCCCTGGAGCTTGTACTCCAGCACGGGGATTTTCGTAGTCCGCAGGTACTGATCGAACACCTTGCTCAGATCCAGACCCGACTGCGTGCTGATGTAGTCTTCGACTTGCTTACCGGTCACGGTCTGGTGCCAGAATGTCTTGTTGAGTCCTCGCAGGATTCCCCGCCAGCGCGTATCGTCGTCGACCAGTTGGCGAATGATCAGGAGCATGTTCGCGCCCTTGTCGTACATGTCGCCGGAGCCTTCGTGGTTGACTCCGTAGACGCCAACTATCGGCTGATCATTTCTAATCAGCTTACGCTGACCGATGGTGTATTCCTCGCCTGCCTTTTTTCCCTGAGTGCACTCGGTGTAGAGGCCCTCGGCGTAAGTGGCGAAGCTCTCGTGAATCCACATGTCGGCGGCATCCTTCATCGTGATACTGTTGCC
>DASQPS010000185.1:0-8374 GCA_035643845.1 Gemmatimonadaceae bacterium
TCTTCTCGACGACGTCGCTCGTCTCGATCCGCACCATGCGGCCCGGTTTGTTTTCCATTGAGGGCTGGTAATCCTCACCCGGATCGCCGTAGGCATCGATGATCAGGTCGTGAAATTTTCGATACGGGCCCGTCCGCTTTGGGTTGGTATAACCCATCAGGCTTATCACCGGCCGGTCGAGCGCGACGCTCATATGCAGCGGACCGGTGTCCGGCGAAAGCACGAGTGACGACGCGTCCAGAATCGCAACGAGCTTTCGAAGTCCGCTGCCGAGCGCCGAGCGCGGTTTGCGCCGGGCGTTCTCCATGACAGTGCGCTCAGCTTCGCGCTCACGAGCGGAAGTCCCGCCAACCAGGACGACCTGCATTCCATACTCCTCGTGGAGTACGTCGCAGACCTTCGCCCACCGTTCAGGCATCCAGTCTTTTTCTGGCTTGCTCGTCGCAACGACGATCGACGCGATCGGCCTGTCGACCCCGTGAACGAATTCGGCCTGCCACGCGCGTTCGTCTGGCCACGGACCAAGATCCCATTCAAGTGGCTGAGGAGAAACGCCCAGCTCAGAGAGAAATTCGAAGTACTGATCCTGCACGTGCTGGATGGGTCGCGCGGGAATCTTCCGGTTCGTGAAAAGCCAATTGAAGTCGCGCGCTCGCGCGCGGTCGAAACCAAGCTTGATTGGCGCGCGCGCGATCGACGTGACGATACCCGCCTTAAAATAGACCTGGAAATCGATCACCAGGTCGAATTCTCGCCTCATAAGCTCAGTGCGAACATCCGCGAACGCGCGCCAGCCTTTTGCCCGGTCGAAGAGAATTATGTCGTCCACCGACCTGTGTCCTCTGACGAGCGTCGCGGGCGATGGCTGAAGCACCCACGTGATGCGTGTCGAAGGATTGGCACGCTTGATCGCATTTATCACGGGCAGCACGTGGACCGCGTCTCCCACCGCGCTCATCATCACTATGCATATCCTGGCGGGCACCTCGGTCGGGCGAGGGCTCGTCATTCGCTGCTTCGCAGACGAAGATATTCCTCGTCCTCAGCGGAGTACGGCAGCTCCTTGTTGTCGCGCCATTTTCTGAGCGAGTGAATCAAGCGATCGAGATTTGCTTTTGCTACGAGCGGCGAGCCGGGCACGGTGAAATGCACGCGATCGACGTCGAGAATGTGGGCGTCGAGCCCTTCGCCGCGTCCAGCGCTCAGAAGGACGTTCTTCAGATTGAGGTCGGGATGATGCGCTCCGGCGTGAGTGAGGGCGCGCAGAAGTTTGGCGACAGCGTCGAGAACCATTACGCGGTGATCGTGGTCGGTGATCTTTGCGAGTGCGACTGATAAATCGTGTCCGTCGGAAATCTCTCTCGTTGCCGTGTCTGAGCGCCTGAGCACCCAGTTCAGAGGATACGAGATGTACGCCACCACCTCGGGAGTGCTGACGCCGCTCGCACGAAGCCTGAGCGATGCGATCAGCTCCCGGAAGCCACGCGTCGGGAATACGAACACATCGTCGCTGAGCTTTGCCATCCAGCCGCCACGCATGTTGTGGCGGACGACGACGCGTCCACAGCCGCCAGGTAGGTCGATGGCGAACACCGGCGCACGCCCAACGAGCGGCACTGCATCGGGCTGCCGTGCGGCGTAGTCATACAGGCGCTCATTCCCCAGAACTGCGCGGATGCCCGCCGCGCACGCATGGGTGGCCACGACACGTGCGCGCCCCACGGCAAATCTCTCATACGACGGGATCGAGATTCCAACCATTTATCGAGATTGTTTCCCGCGACGCCGGACAGACGCAATCGCGCTCAACAGCGCACGTGCCTTGCTGCGAGTCTCTTCCCATTCTCGCTCAGGCACTGAGTCGGCGACGATGCCGGCGCCAGCCTGCACCGACGCGATCCCGTCCGCAATGATGCAGGTGCGGATGGTTATCGCGAGATCCATTCTTTTTCCGCCCGCTGCGATATAGCCGATTGCTCCCGCGTACGGGCCCCGCGCGACTGGCTCGAGCTCGTCGATGATCTCCATCGCGCGAATCTTGGGGGCCCCGGTCATCGTTCCCGCGGGAAACGTCGCTCGAAAGACATCGAGCGCAGAAAGACCGTCGTTGAGCTCGCCTTCGACCTGACTCACTATGTGCAGCACATGCGAGTACTTCTCGATTTTCATGAGCTCCGTGACTTTGACGGTTCCGTATTTGGCGACTCTGCCGACGTCGTTGCGGCCGAGATCGACCAGCATCACATGCTCTGCGCGCTCCTTCTCATCGGCGAGAAGCTCCGCCGAGAGCTCTGCATCCTGCGCGAGCGTCGCGCCTCTGGGACGAGTGCCGGCGATCGGACGGAGTGTTATGTGCGAATCTGAGACGCGCACGAGAAGCTCGGGTGAGCTCCCAACGATCTCGACATCATCGAGCACGAGATGGTACATGTACGGCGATGGATTTATCGCGCGGAGAGCGCGGTAGAGATCGGCGGGCTCGAAGTCCAGCGGAACTTCTATCCGTCGCGACAATAGCGCCTGAAAACAGTCTCCGGCGCGGATGTATTCCTTGATGCGGTCCACGTGCGCCATGAACTGCTCGCGCTCGTAGGTCGATTTGCCGTCGAGCGGCGCGGCGTCGAGATCCGGAGTCATCGCGTCGATTCGTGTCGGAGCTCTCAGTCGGCCAAGAATCTCGTCGAGCTCCCCGTTGGCTCGCTTGTAAAGGGACTCGAGCTCCCGATCGCGCGCACCTTTCGGCACTGGTACCGAGATTACAACTCGTGCGCGGCCGTGAAGATTGTCGAGTATCACCAGCGACCGCGTGAACACAAAGAGAGCGTCAGGGGCGCGAAGTCCGCCGCTCGGCCGATTCGGAAGCTTCTCGATAAGACGCACGATATCGTAGCTGAAATAGCCGACGACACCACCCCAGAAATCGCCGAGCTCCGGGACTTGTGCGGGCTGAACGCCTTCGACGAGCACCGCAAGATCGTCGAGTGGGTCCGAAGGAGTTCGCGCGTTATGCCAACCACGCTCCTCAGTCCAGTCCTCGATGACGCCGTTCAGCAGTCTCCATGCACAGCGCGGCTCCGACCCGAGGAAAGTGTAGCGTGACCACGTCTCTCCTCCGGCCGGCGCGGATTCGAGCAGGAATGCGAACTTTCCGCGCCGAATTTTGGCGAAGGCAGAGACCGGAGTGTCGGTGTCGAGCAGGCAATCCTTCCACACGGGGACAAGAGTTGCCGTTTTTGCGCGCGCGCTGAACTCAGCCAAGCTCATTCGCGCCTCCGCGACGAGCCGAATCGCACGTGTCGTGGTTTCGAATGCGACGGCAATTGCTCCGCTTCACTCCGCAACTAACTTTCCTCCATGAAATTCCACGCTGCCATTGTCCTGGCGACGATCATCGCCGCGCGACAGGCGGGCGCCCAGGCGTGGAACGACCCGCGCACTACGGCACTCGTCGAACGCGCGACGGAGCGCAGAGCCAGTCAGCTCGCGGATACCGGTCTCGTAGACTACAAGGCGACCGCGCACGGTTACGTGACTTTCCTCGCGCAATTTGGAGAAGGATTTCCTGAGCCGCCAAAAATCGTAAAGGCGGACGAGCTAGGGCTGGAAGTCTATTGGCGTGCTCCCGATCTGAGCAAGCAGATAATCATGGGCCGCCGGGACACGCTGCTCCTGCCGACTGACATCAATTATCACCGCGATCACCTCGGAATCGTCCAAAACAACTTCCGGAACGTCATCCGTATCGGCGAGGGCGACGAGGTGCGGGATGTACCGCACCCACTCTCACCCGTCGGTCTCGGCGTGTACGACTACGCCATCCACGATTCCCTCCAGATACGCCTCGGGGATCGAGTGCTCGATGTCTACGAGGTCCGCGTTCGGCCCAAGAACGACCGCGAGCCGCGCGTGGTGGGATCGGTCTACATCGACCGCGAGAGCGGCGAAGTAGTGCGCATGACTTTCAGCTTCACGCGCTCCGCTCTGATCGACAAGGATCTCGAGGACGTGTCAGTCGTGCTGGAAAATGCATTGATTGAAGGACGCTTCTGGCTTCCTCGCCGGCAGGAGATCGAGATACGCCGCACGGGATCGTGGCTCGACTATCCAGCGCGCGGAATTATTCGCGGGCGCTGGGAGATCTGCTGCTACGAGATAAACACCGGGATTTCGCCGAACTTTTTTGCCGGGCAGGAAATAGTCATGGCGTCTCCAGCCCAGCGCGCGACTACGCCGTACCCATTCGTGGGTCATGTACTCGATTCACTACCGCCCGACGTGCGCGCAGTAAGTGACGAGGACGTCAAGCGAGTCCAGGAAGAAGCCCGCTCGCTCGTCCGCCAACAGGCGCTCGCGCGAAGCAGAAGCCTCGCGTTATCCGCACACCACGTCTCCGATATTGTACGCTTCAACCGCGTCGAAGGCCTCGCTCTGGGGACGGGAATTCTCCAACGCATCGGGGCGGGATTCGACATCGCCGCATCGGGCCGTTACGGCTTCAGCGACAAGACAGCGAAAGGACGCGGCGCAATCGAGTACCGGACGGGCGCCGGATCCTCTCTGGCGGTCGCCGCCGAGCGGCAGTATCGGGACGTAAGCGACGACGAGGAGACGTCGCTCGTCGAGAACAGCATAGCCGCTCAGGAGTTTGGAAGCGATCAAACGGATACCTACGATGCGAAAGCTGTCTCACTGACTTGGGCACTGGCGCGCTTCGGGTGGCGTCCGTCAATCGACCTGGCGTATGAGAAGCAGGAGCCGCTTTTCGTGCACGCGCGGCCGGTCACCGGCGCGTTCGAGCCGACGATTCCAGCGGTGCCGCTGCGTGAAATTCGAGCGACGGTCGCATTCAGTCGGTCCGCCGCCCTTACCTTCGGCGGCTTCGAGCTCGGCTCAGATTTCGCGCTGAGCGGCGTTCGCATCGTCCGACCATTGGCGATTCGATCTGATCTGCTGCGACCGTCTCTGGTAATCGACCTTCAGAAACCTTTCGGCTCCAGCCGCCTTGTGCTTCACACGATCGGCGCCGCTATTCTGGGTCACGACTCGGTCCCCGCGCAGCACCTTGTATATCTAGGCGGTCCGACGAGCGACCCAGGCTACGACTTCCACGAGTTTGTTGGCCGCGGCGGTGCCAGTCAGCGATTGGAATGGCGATTCCTCGCGCCCTTCATTCCGATCCCACTCGGCCGCTATGGTACGGCACCCGGCACGATAACGCTCGCGCCGTTCGCAACCGCCGTGTGGATCGATCGCTCCGCTCCGTTCAAAGCGGCGCGACAGGGTTGGTTCCCCGCCCTCGGTCTTGGCGCTCTCACGTTATTCGACGTCCTCCGCTTCGATGTCGCGCGCGGATTGCGCGGCGGCCGATGGACTTTTTCCGTCGACGTCGGCCGCGATTTCTGGAGCGTGCTCTAGCGGAGGCCAAAGCGGCGTCTAGAGAGATTTCAGAAACTCGACGAGATCAGCCTTCTGTTGCGCCGTAAGGTTCAAAGACATCGCGACATTATAGCGCTCGACCACGTCGGCAAGCGTGGGTGAGCTACCGTCGTGGAAGTAGGGAGGATGCTGCCAGACTCCGTGGAGTGGACTGGTCCGCCACATCTTCGTCGCGGATCTCAGCGCGTACGTCGGATCGGTGAAAAATTGTGACGGGTCGTGAAGTCGGAGGTTCGCGTCGGTATAAAGCGGGTCCGTGTGGCAGGTTGAGCATCTGCCGGCTCCGTCAAAAACCGTCTCACCGCGCGACGCCGCTTGAGCATCGAAGGAGCCGGCGGGCGGTGCAGGAGCCTGGAGACTCAGCTCATATGCCTGGAGTCTGTCCAGCACCGGATCGACGAGATCCGGCGACTGCACCACCTTGATCCCAAGTCGCGGCTCGGAAAAACTCCCTTGTCCATGCATTTGGGTGACGGCGACGTAGCGATTCCAGTATTTCACCTCTGTCCCGTCTGACGTGAACGTTTCGCCATGAATTCCAGCGAGCCCATACGCTGGCGGAATCACCGTCGGATTATTTTTCCCGTCGAAGTTGTATCGTGCGTCGTACTTCCCCGGCCCCCAGGAGTTGTAGACGTCCTTCTGTGCCTGCGTCAGGGCAGAGGAGAGAGCGATGATTGCGCCGGGATTCAGCTGCAGGTTCGGCCAGCCATCCCGCCTCGAGCCGATTCCCGCTGCAATTCGGTCGTCAACGGTGGAGTGGCAAAGCGCGCAGGTGATTCCGAGGCGCGTAATGTTGTTGTTGGCATCGACGTCCGCCTTGATTCCGACAACCGCGCCGAGCTTGAGGAGCGTGACTGTCGTGGCGGGGCTGTGCATGTCCACTTGGCCCGACTGGATTGCCGAGAGAACAGCCGGTGGGAGCGTATCGGCGTCGACCTTGAGTCCGACCGACAGTGCGGTGGTCGGATCTACCGCGGCCTGGACAATCGCGTTCATGTGAAGGGTGTCAGTCCAGAATTTCTCATCGCCGAACGTGTTGAAGCGAAACACGTCCTTGCCTGCTGCGATTTCCGCGGCGGAGGCATGTCCCGGACCCTGGTCATTGCAAGCCCCGAGGCACAAGGATGCGGCCATTCCTAGAGCTGAGATGCAACGTACGGCAATTCGTGGGTTCATTATCGAGTTGGATGTCACGGTGACCTCTCGGAGTGCGCGTTGAATTTGGCGCGAGGCCGCAAATTATTAACCAAAATATTTATTTCCCATATTCCACTCGACGTTTGGGCGCGCCGCAGCGGTGAGTTGCGCCTCTCGGACGGTGAACGGCGGCCGATCCGCGCGTCGGTTATGGACGGGCGTACGTCGTCGTCCTCTTACGGGCATCTCCGGCAGAGCCGGTCTGTCCGTCGCATCCACGAGAACCGGAGTAGAGGTCGTCATGTCCCAACACATCCAATTCAATCGAGCCGCGCTGGCTCTTGCCGCGTCGTTCCTGCTCGTAGGATGCGCAACCGGATCCGCAGGCACCGCTGTATCGCCGGCTGCTGGTACTGGGCAAATCGATCACTCCTCCGACGGAGCGAGCCAGAGGACAGTACTCATTCGCGCTGACAGCGCCTGGACGAATGGTGCGTATCCTCTCGCCGCCGTTCTGTATCAGACTGCGTTCGAGCGCGATTCGTCCAACTCCTTGGCCGTATTTCGACTCGCAACACTGCGCTCCTGGGACAACAGGCTCGATGTGGGCATCAAACTCTACCGGCGTTACGTTGCCCTCGAGCCAAAGGATGTCGAGGGTCGTATTGCGCTGGCCCGCGCCCTGGCTTGGAGCGGACAATACTCCTCCGCCATTGCTCTCTACGATTCCGTCCTCGCCGGGTCGCCGCGGTACCGTGACGCGATCCTCGGTCGGGCGCAAACGCTAGCCTGGTCGGGCGGGCTTAACGAAGCGCTCTCTATCTACAAGCAGTGGGTGGACGCGAATCCCACGGACCGCGAGGCCGCCCTCGAGTACGCCCGCGCGCTTTCCTGGAACGGCGATCTCGGCGAAGCTGAGCGACTCTATACTCAGCTCGCGCGCACGGGGGACGCGAACGCGCAAAAGGGGTTGGCGCGCGTCATCGCGTGGAGAGGTGATCTGGATCGAAGCGAGCGCGCCTGGCAGCAGGTTCTCGAGATCAGGCCGAACGACGCTGAAGCCCTCACCGGGTTAGCCCAGACATTGAGATGGCAGGGGCGACAATCTGATGCGGAGTCGGCGCTCGAGCTTGCTCTGCGCGCGAACCCGGCTTACGGCGACGCTCGTGCGCTTCTTCGCTGGGTGCAGGCCGATCTTCGGCCGAGTATGACGGCCACCGGATTCGGCACGAACGACAGCGACAATAATCGGGCGACGAATTTCATCGTCGACTACCTGAATCCTGCCCGCTGGAACACCGCATTCGGCGGAAGGTACGCGCAGCGACGGGCGAACTTTGCCGCAATTGATTCTCACGTCGATGCGGTGAGCGTGTTCGCTCGCTGGCAGCAGGGAAGCTGGCAAGTGCGCGCTGATGGCGGCGCTTCGCGGCATTCGTCGACACTGGGTCCATCCGCTGCAAAACCACTGACCATCGGAAGCGGCGCGTTGCACCTGGGCGGGAGGGTTGGTCAGGCGTTGTCGATCGGTCTTGGTGCCTCGCGCGCCCCGTTCGACGAGACGGCGCTTCTCATCGCCAATGGTGTCGTCAGCTCAGAGTACTCGGGGGAAGCGGAGCTAGCGCTGCCGGACAGGTTCTCCATTGCCGGAGCGGCGAGCCAGGCGCGGCTCACGGGCGGCTCGCGTGACAACACTCGGAACGCGTACTCATCGACCCTGCGCTGGAAGTACAATCGCAATTGGAGCGTTGCCGTGGGCGGCCGCCAATTCGGGTACGACACGACTACCACCGATGGC
>DASQPS010000186.1:0-3001 GCA_035643845.1 Gemmatimonadaceae bacterium
ACTACCACTTCCCAGTAAATACGAAGCTCCGATGCGCCGTCGATCCGTGCGGCGTCGAGCATGTCGTCTGGAATCGACAACGCGTACTGCCGGATGAGAAATATTCCGAAGATGCTGGCCATCCCCGGAATGATGACCCCCCAGTAGGTGTTGATGAGATGGAGGTTCTTCATTAGCAGGAACAACGGCAGCATGGCGACCTGTACGGGCAAAACGAGTCCGAGCGACAGAATTCGAAAAGCTCGGTCGCGCCCTCGGAACCGCAGCTTGGCGAACGCATATCCTGCCATCGAGTTGATGACGAGTGACACTCCCGTGACGATGACAGCGATAAGCGCACTATTGAACAGGTATCGTCCGAGATTAAGCCTCGTGAACAGCTCACCGTAATGCGCGAACGTTACCCTGCTCGGCAGAAAGTGCGGCGGGTATGTACTCGCCTCACCTGTGGGCATCACAGATGCCGACACCATCCACAGCAGCGGCACGAGCGCAATGATGGCGCCGATGACGAGAAGGATATAGAGAATTACCAGATAGACGCGTCGCCGAGTCAGTGCAGGCTCACTCCGCGTTCGGGCGGCGGGCACTTGGTCGACGGTGCGAGCCGCGCTCATGTTCTGTCCTTTTGCAACCGGAACTGGAGCAGCGTCGCTATCAGGATGACGATGAACAACACGAAAGCAATCGAAGCGGCGTAGCCCATCCTCCACCAGCGGAACCCTTCTTCGTACATCATCAGCACTACACTTGTCGTACTGCGCAGCGGTCCGCCCTGGGTCATCACGTACGGCTCCGAGAACAGCTGAAAGTATCCGATCATCGTGATGACGCCCACGAACAGCAGCGTCGGCCCAAGCAGCGGCAGGGTCACGTTGAAGAATCTGCGTACGGGTCCCGCCCCGTCGATCTCCGCCGCGTCGTAGAGATCCTGCGGAATCGCCTGCAGACCTGCGATGAAGATCAACATGTTGTAGCCGAAGTTCTTCCAGACTGACATGATGATGATCGCCGGCATGGCCCAATGAGGATTGCCGAGCCAGTCTATGGGACCAATGCCGACTGCGCCGAGGGCGTAGTTGAGCAGACCGTAGCGCGTGTGATAGAGGTAGCGCCAGACAATTGCGACCGCGACGAGCGTCGTGACGAAAGGAGTGAAGTAGATCGTTCGAAAGAACGTCTTGAATCGAACGAGTTTGGCGTTCAGGAGAAGTGCCGTTCCGAGCGACACGGCTATTGTGAGCGGACCGCCGACGAGCGCAAAATAGAAGGTGTTCTTGAGCGCGGTCCAGAATTCAGGCGCGTGGAGAAGTTTGGAATAATTCGCGAGCCCAACGAAGCGGGTACTGGCCGGGTTTGCGATCGCGTAGATATCGAAATCGGTGACGCTCAGTACGAGCGACGCGAGGACGGGAAGGAAGAAGAAAACGAAGATCAGAAGGAGCGCAGGCGCCAGAAACAGCCAGGCAGCGCCGCTCACTCCGGACGGGAGCCGTGATCCCGTTGGCGGGATCATCCGCGGAAGCGGCTCCGAGAAGAGATTGTCGGACGCCGCGCCGTCTGGCGGAAGAGTGGCGCTCAACGCTTGGCCGCTTGTGCTAGCAGATAGCGTCTCTTTTCGAGCATTGCGTTCACATCCTGATCGAGCGACGCAAGCGTTTGATCCTCCGTTTTGGCGTTACGAATGGCCTGATCGCCGTGCTCGAAGATTGCCGTGGCGATCTCCTCCCACTCCGGGACTTGGGGCAACGGGACGACGCGCTCGAGCTGATCGCGAAACGCCTTCGCGTATTTGTTGTTCGCCAGCGCCGAATCTCCCCACGCGCTCTTTCTCGGCGGAAGATCTCCAGTGAGCTTGTAGAACTGTAGCTCTATCTCCGGCCGAGAAAGATATTCCATCACCAACCAGGCTTCCTTCCTGTGCTTTGATGCCGCGAAGAGCGAGAGACTCGATCCGCCCGCCATCGAAACGCCGGGCCCGTTGATTCCGGGCATGGCCGCAGTCGACCACTTGTTCTGAACCGATGAATCGAGCTTGTTCTTGAACTCGCCGATATACCATGGGCCCGAGATATACATCGCGACGTTGCCGCGCTCGAATTCCTGGAAAAGATTCGAGACCTCGTTGCTGCTCACGGCCGACGCGAGACCCTGTCGATAGATGCTGAGATAAAAATCGAATCCCTTTCGGAATTCCGGCTGCTCGAACGCACCGTATCGACCGCCGTCGCGCAGAATCGGCGAGCCTTCATCGAGCGCGAAAATCACCGGCTGTGGCCATTCGTTGGTGGGCATCAGTAGCGGATACTGTCGCGGACCCATCTGCGATTTGATTTTCTTCATCGCATCGATCCAGGTCGTCCACGTCGTCGGAAAAGTTTTGTAGCCGGCTTTGGCGAGGATATCGGTGCGATAGAAAATGAGGCGTGTGTCGACGTACCACGGAATGCCGTAGGTCTTGCCGTTGACGACGTTCGTCTGCCAGATCCCCGGGAAGAAATCATCGCGTCGAACGACGCTTGATCCATTCGCAAAGGAGTCGAGCGGCGCGAGCGAATTGAGTGCGACAAACTCCGGGACCCAGGTGTTGCCGAGCATGGCGATGTCCGGCGTGGCTTCGCCGACGTAGGCTGTGAGGAGCTTCTCGTGTGCGGCGGTCCACGGTATTTGCTGAACCTCGACATGGATGTCGGGGTGCTCCTTCTCGAATCCCGGCATGAGCTTGGAGAGAACCTCGCCCTCGGCGCCCATGGCCCAAATGCGGAGAGTTGTCTTGTTGCCGGCGGAAGCAGAAGAGCAGGAGATGGCGCCGAGCATGAGTAAGAGGCCGGCGGCGGCGGTTTTCGCTATTGCCGCTGGACCTACTCGGTCACATCTCATATGCTGCATATATCCACAGACGGGGTTCCCATGCGCTTGTTCAGTAAGGCCGCATTCCTCATTGCAATCGTCCCGGCGCTCGCGTGTCATGACTCGGTCGGCCCAGGGATTCCGACTAGTT
>DASQPS010000187.1:0-9749 GCA_035643845.1 Gemmatimonadaceae bacterium
AAGCAGAGGCCGCGCGCATTCGACAGCTTCCGGAGGTTTCCTACGCCGGAATCTGGGCTCAGACGAATGGACGCCTGTCGTACGAGGCCGAGCGCACCCAGAACATCGTCATCGTCGGTGCGGACGATCGCTACCAGGAGATTCAGGGCGGGGAGCTTCTCGATGGCCGCTGGTTTACACCAGCGGAGCTGAGCTCTGGCTCGAGCGTCGCCGTCGTCGATGAGAATGCGGCGCGCAAGCTGTTCGGCCGCGAGTCTGTTCTCGACAAAACAATCAAAGTTGGCGGCAGACCGGCGAGGGTAATCGGAATTTACGCGCAGCCCGGAAATATTTTTTCGCCGCCGGGCCAGGACATTGGCGCGATAGTGCCGTACGAAATGCTCGACCACCAATTCAAGATCGACAAAACGAACGCGCTCTACCTTCCCGTGAAGCCGAAGAAGGGAGTGACAACGGCCGATGCACAGGAGGCCGTGACGATTGCGCTGCGTGAGATGCGGCGGCTTCGGCCTGCGGACAAGAACAATTTCGATCTGATAACCCAGGATCAGATTCTGGACACCTTCAACAAGATCACCGGCGTTTTCTTCCTGGTGATGATCGTGCTCTCGAGCGTTGGGCTGCTGGTCGGCGGAATCGGTGTTATGGCCATCATGATGGTGTCGGTGACGAGTCGCACGCGGGAGATCGGAATCCGCAAAGCCCTGGGCGCTACGCGCCGGGAGATTCTGTTTCAATTTCTCGTGGAGGCGGCGACTCTCACCGGCTTCGGCGGCATACTCGGAATTCTCATCGGACTTACCTTCGGAAGGCTCGCCACCCTCGCGATGAACATCGATGCCGCGGTTCCGCTCGGCCTGACCCTCGTCGCCGTATTCGTCTCGGTAAGCATCGGCCTGATATTCGGAATGCTGCCGGCGCAGAGAGCGGCAAAGCTTGACCCGATCGCCGCACTGCGCTACGAGTAGAACCGGAACGCAGCGGTTTCCGCTCGCCGCCGTGACAGATAGCTTTCCCGCATGACACGCGTCGACGTTCTTGCCATCGGTGCACATCCTGACGACGTCGAGCTGATTTGCGGCGGGACGTTGATCCGCTCGCAGATGCTTGGCCACACAACCGGGATCCTCGACCTCGCCGCCGGCGAGCTCGCGAGCCGGGGTACGCCACAGCTCAGAGCGAAGGAAGCGTCGAGCGCGGCAACCGTGATGCGTGTAAGTGTGAGAGAGAATCTCGGATTACCCGACGGCGGAATCCAGAACACTCCTGATGTGAGAGCGAAAATCGCCGTGGTGATCAGGCGCCTCCAGCCGGCGGTCGTGATCACCCATTCGCTACAGGGTCGCCATCCGGACCATCCGATCGTTGCGCAACTCGTGCGCGACGCGTGTTTCGTGGCCGGGTTGAAGATGGTCGAACCCAAAGTCCCGGCCTACCGGCCGCGAAAAGTTCTGCATGCGCTCTCGTTTCGTGAGGACTACGAAAAGCCGACGTTCGTCGTCGACGTCAGCGAATCGTTCGAAAAGAAACTCGAGGCAATCGGATGCTACGCGTCGCAGTTCGGCGACGCCGTTCAGGCGGGCGAGGTCTACCCGAACGGTGAGCCGCTCCGCGATCTGATTCGGCACCACGCAGCGCATTACGGCTCACTCATCAGATGTCGTTACGGGGAGCCGTTCTACACCACCGAGACGATGCGCGTCGACGACATCTCTTCGCTCGAGGTCTCGACGTTTTGAGTGATAGACAGCGGCGGCAAGAGCCAAAGCGCGAGACGAAACTTTTGACCTATCCGTCTTATCTCGCGCTCGACGAGCTGCTCCAGCTGCAGCGACCCGTGTCCAGGCCCGAGCACCCAGACGAGCTCCTTTTCATTATCGTCCACCAGGCGAGCGAGCTTTGGTTCAAGCTCATTCTTCACGAGCTCGAGGCGCTGGTAGGTCTCCTCGAAGCGAAGGACACACTGGGCGCGCTCACGTCTGTCCGGAGAGTGAATGCGCTCGTTCGCATTGTGACGGGCCAATTATCCGCACTCGAGACGCTACCACCGCAGCGATTCGCGCAGTTCCGTGGATATCTGGGCACATCCAGCGGATCGCAGAGCGTTCAATTTCGGGCGATCGAAGCAATGTCTGGAATGCGTGATGCCCATTTTATTCAGGTTCTGAAGCAACACGGCGAAATTCCCGCTCTTGTCCAGCGGGCGTTCGACAAGCCAACACTTCAGCAGCTGTTCGAGGATTTGCTCACCGCCCACAACGTTACGCTCGAACAGGTCTACGGCGACGCGCATCAACGTCCATTGCAAATGCTGGCGGAAGGGTTGATTGAGTACGAACAGGGCTTTGCGATGTGGCGATTTCTCCACGTGCAGCTCGTCGAGCGCATAATTGGCCCCGCAACATCCGGGACCGGGGGAACTCTGGGCTCTCGCTATCTACAGAAAACGGTGTCGCAACGCTTCTTTCCGAAACTTTGGGAAGTGCGGGGCAAGTTCTTCAAGGGGTAGTCCTCTCTCGCTCGGTGCGCGCGACTCCCTTAAATTCCGATTGATGACGCCCGCCGCAGACCCCATCTACCTCGATCACGCCGCGACGACGCCGGTGCGCGAAGAGGTTTTCGATGCGATGAAGCCCTTTTTCGGGCCTCGCTTCGGAAACCCGTCGAGCACACATCGCTGGGGTCGCGAGGCCCGCGCGGCGCTGGACGAAGCGCGCGAGCGCGTAGGTCGATGTCTGGGCGCGCGCCCGGACGAAATCTGCTTTACATCAGGCGGTACCGAAGGCGACAATCTGGCCATCCTCGGCGCATGGCGCGCGCTGAAGTCGAAGGGTCGGAAGGCGGTTGTCACCACTCCGATCGAGCACAAGGCCGTGCTCGGAGCCGTACACGAGGCGGTGCATGAGGGCGCCGAAGAACGAATGGTCGCGATGACCGCTGAGGGCGTGGTCGATAGAAAATCGTTCGACGCGCTCGTGGACGAGACGGTTGCGATCTGCTCCGTCATGTGGGTGAACAACGAGATCGGCACAATACAGCCCGTGCCGGAGCTTGCGGCGAAGGCAAAAGAGCGCGGCGCACTTTTTCACACTGACGCCGTCCAGGCGTTCGGCAAGGTGGCGATCGACGCGCAAAAGCAGCGCTTCGATTTTCTCACCATCTCGGGTCACAAGCTGGGCGCACCCAAAGGCATTGGCGCGCTCTTCATCCGGCGCGGAATCCACGTCGAGCCGCTGATGCACGGCGGCGCGCAGGATCGCGGCAGACGTCCGGGTACGGAGAACGTGGCCGCGGCAGTTGGACTCGCCCGCGCTGCGGAGCTGACCATCGCGGAATCGGAAGCACACTGCGCCCGGCTCAGGAAACTGCGCGAGAGACTCGAGGCTGGAATTCTCGCGCGCGTTCCCGATATCGTCCTTCACGGAAGAAGCGCAGAACGAGCGCCGCACATTATGAACGTGTCGGTGCCAGGAACTGACAGCGAGTCGCTACTGATGGCGCTCGATCTCCGGGGGATTGCCGTCTCCGGCGGATCCGCCTGCCAGAGCGGAAGCGTTGGCCCATCACACGTCCTTACCGCGATTGGGGTCAGACCCGATCTTGCCAGCGCTGCGGTTCGTATGAGTCTCGGAGTGCTGACCACCGATCAGGCCGTCGACCGCGTGCTGGAGGTCTTCCCCGCTCTCGTTGCCAAGGCTCGCCAACTTGCGCCGGCGGAGTGACAATGCCGCGTGAGAGAGTTCTGGTTGCGATGTCGGGCGGCGTCGATTCTTCAGTTGCCGCGGCGATGCTCGTCGAGCAGGGCTACGACGTCGTCGGCGCAACGATGAAGCTGTTTTGTCACGGCGAGGACGTTCCCGATCGGCCGTGTTGTTCGCTTGACTCCGTCAACGACGCGCGGCGGGTCTGCGAGCAGCTCGGGGTGCCGCACTACGTGTTGAACCTCGAGACGCGCTTCGGTCACGACGTGGTCGACAATTTTGTCGCTGAGTACTCTCGCGGACGGACGCCAATCCCATGCGTACGCTGCAACACGTTCACCAAGTATCGCGATTTTCTCGGCAAGGCTGACGCTATAGACGCGCGCTGGATCGCCACGGGACACTACGCGCGAGTCGTGGACGGCGAGCTTTGGCGTGGAGTCGACGAAAACAAGGATCAGACGTACTTCCTCTGGGGAATCGACCAGTCCGCACTCTCGCGGATGCTTCTTCCAATCGGAGCGCTGGACAAGAAAGCGACTCGCTTGCGCGCGCACGCGATGGGCCTCGAGGTGATTGCGGAGAAAGCGGAGAGCCAGGAGATCTGCTTCGTTCCAGATGGAAACTACGCGCGGATCCTCGAGCAGCGTCTGCCACCAGATGCTCCAGCGCTCGCGCGCGGGCCAATAGTTACGTCACGAGGCGCGGTTGTCGGCGAGCACGAAGGCTTCGCGCGCTACACGATTGGGCAGCGCCGCGGAGTTCCAGGCGGATTTTCTTCTCCGATGTACGTGATCGGAATCAGGCCGGACGAGCGCGCAGTAGTAATCGGCCCTCGTGAAGAACTGCTGGGAAACGGAATTGTCGCGCGCGAAGTGAACTGGCTTGCGACACGTCCGCGGGTTGGAGACACGCTGAGCGTGCGCGTTCGTCATCGTGCCCCGCTGGCGCGGGCCGAGATAGTGCGCCTTACCGACGAGGAGATCGAGCTCGCCCTCGACGAGCCTGTATCCGCGATCACACCCGGCCAGTCGGTGGTATTTTATGACGCCCAGCGAGTACTGGGCGGCGGACTCATCGAAGAATCGCGGCGCCAACGTGCGCTGCCCGTCCTGGCGGCCTGACACCTACAACCGGAGCAGAAATGGGGTCGTGGAGAGAACTGCGGCGTTTCTCGTTGTGTATTTTGGCTCTCCTCACCTCGGTCGCCGCGGTCGCATGTCATCCGCCCGCGACGACATCGCCATCGCCGTCGACGGGAACAATTCCAAGGATCGTCCCCGAGCCCGGGTCGCTGAGTCTGAAAGGCGGAGCAGCCTTCGAGCTTACTCCGGCTACGCGAATCACTGTCGTAAACAATCCCGAGGTTGTGACAATCGGCGAGACGCTGGCCGCTTTTCTTCGTAGAGCGACGGAATTTCCGTTTCCAGTCTCTTCGGCCGCACCCGGTGGAAGCGGTGGCGTAATCGATCTGCATCTTGCACCCGACCAGACGGCGCTCGGCGGCGAAGGCTACCATATCACCGTCTCCCGCGATTCTCTCGTGCTCACAGCGGCGACGCCGGCTGGCCTGTTCCGAGGAACTCAGACAATTCGACAACTCCTGCCGGCCGATATCGAATCGGAGATCGGCGTTTCGCGCAGCACGTGGTCAATTCCACCTCTCGAGATCGCCGATCAGCCCCGCTTCGCGTGGCGTGGTGCAATGCTGGATGTCGCGCGGCACTTTTTCACCGTCGACGAAGTCGAGCAGTACATCGATCTGCTCGCGATGTACAAGATGAACGTGCTGCACTTGCATCTCGCTGACGATCAGGGCTGGCGCATTCAGATCAACTCCCGACCGAACCTCACGGCAATGGGATCGCTTACCCAGGTCGGAGGCGGAGCGGGCGGGTTCTACACGCAGCAGCAGTATCAGGACATCGTGAACTACGCGCGCGCGCGCTACATAACGATAGTGCCGGAAATCGACATGCCGAGCCACATCAACGCGGCGCTGATCGCTTATCCTGAGCTAAGTTGCGGAGAGAAGCCACCGGGTCTATACAGCGGAACCGACGTCGGCTGGAGCACGATCTGTGTCGACAAGGACCAGAGCTACGCCCTCATCGATGATGTCGTGCGCGAGATCTCGGCGATCACGCCGGGTCCCTACTTCCACGTCGGCGGAGACGAAGTAAAGACGCTCACCGACCAACAATACATCAAATTCATCGAGCGTGTGCAGGACATCGTGAACAAGTACGGGAAGCGGATGATCGGCTGGGAAGAAATATCCAAGGCCAACCTGAAACCGACGACACTCGTCCAGCCGTGGAAGAGCGATTCCGCGTCGGTCGCGCTCAAGTATGGGTCGAAACTCGTGATGTCCCCGTCAAAGCGCACGTATCTCGACATGAAATACAACGCCTCGACGGAGCTTGGACTCAGCTGGGCCGGACTTGTCGAGGTAAACGACGCGTATGACTGGGATCCTGCAATGAGCAGCCCGGGAGTCACCGAAAAAGACATCGAGGGAGTAGAAGCGCCGATGTGGAGCGAGACTCTCCGCAACATCACGGCGGTCGAGTACCTCGCAATGCCGCGACTTGCCGCAATTGCGGAAGTGGCGTGGACGCCGCAGCAGATCCGGGACTGGAGCAGCTTCCGCGTGCGAGTAGCCGCCCAGGCTCGGCGCTGGAATTATATGGGCGTCAATTTCTATCGCTCGCCACAAATACCATGGTAAGAACATCCGGCCTACTCACAGTTGCGACCTGCCTTATTGCAGCAGCCAATCTCAAGGCGCAGGACGCGCAACCTTTTCCGGCACCGAAGAACGAGCCGGCGATTGTCACCCCGGGCCGCACAAGCAGCGATGCGCCGTCGGATGCGATCGTGCTATTCGACGGGCATGATCTTTCGCGGTGGCGGAGCGCCGATGGAAGTGCCGCCAAGTGGGGTGTGAAAGATGGGTACGCCGAAGTAGTCGCGGGAACAGGAGACATCCAGACTGCGGACTCCTTCGGGGACTGCCAGCTCCATATCGAGTGGGCAACCCCCGCCGTCGTAAAGGGCGAAGGCCAGGAGCGCGGGAACAGCGGCGTTTTCCTCATGGGTCGATACGAAGTGCAGGTGCTCGACTCCTATCAGAACAAGACTTATTACCACGGCCAGGCGGGCGCTGTCTACAAGCAGTATGCGCCGCTCGTCAATGCCTCACGTCCGCCCGGTCAGTGGCAATCGTACGATATAATCTTCCATGCGCCGCGGTTCGATGAGCAGGGTAAGGTTACCGATCGCGCGCGCGTAACAGTGCTTCACAACGGTGTTCTGATTCAGAACAACGTCGAGATTTACGGCAACACTTTCAACGACAGGCCGGCGCTTTACATCGCGCATGCGCCTGAGCTGCCGCTGAGACTACAGGACCACGGCAATCCCGTGCGTTACCGAAATATCTGGATCAGGCGGCTGTAAGTCCGGTACCCGTCGCTGGTGCGCCAAGCTCGTTGAGCGATTCGCGAGTAGACAGCCAAAAGAGGAGAATGCAGCCGACGGAAAGTGCTGCCGCGAATAGAAATGGAGCGCCCGGCAAATGAACGGTCGCTTGCGGCGCGCTGAATCGCGCGAACAGCTGCGTCATGACCGGTGGACCGATGATCGCGGCCAGCGAGAAGAGACTTGCCACCGCGCCCTGGAGCTCACCCTGCGCGTCCGGGCTCACGCGATGCGACATTAGCGCGTTGGCGGTCGGCATCACGATCGCCGCGAAAAACCAGCTGGCGAGCCATGCAAACATCATCCAGCCTTTGGTGGAGAGACCATAGCCGACGTAGCCGATAGTTCCAGCCACGATCCCAATCATCGCTGCGCGGCGCTCGCCAGCCCAGGGAACGAAAAATCGCATCACAATAGCCTGGCTCGACGCCATCACTACGCCCGCGGTAGCAAGTGAAGCACCGATCATGGCCTCTGACCATCCAAATCGCCACTTGGTGTAGAACGACCAGACGGAAGGCATGACCTGGTTTGCGAGCGACCATAGAAAAAGTGTCGCGAGGAGACCGAGCACAACCGGATGCTTTCGCATCTGACCAAGCGTGCCGAGCGGGTTGGCGCGACGCCACTCGAATGGGCGCCTCCTGTCGGCGGGCAGTGATTCCGGCAGCACGAAAAACCCATACGAGAAGTTGATCAGGCTCAGTATGGCCGCTGCGAAAAACGGAGCACGCGGACCAAGACTCCCCAGCAGACCACCAAGCGCGGGACCAACGATGAAACCAATTCCGAACGCGGCGCTCACGATGCCGAAGTTTTGGGCGCGCCGTTCGGGAGGACTGATGTCAGCTACGTACGCATACGCCGGTGTGAAGGACGCGCCCGCGGCTCCGGAAATCGCTCTCCCCACGAACAGCCACTCGAGCGTCGGCGCCAAACCCATGATGATGTAATCGATCCCGAGTGCTCCGATCGCAATCAACAGCACTCGGCGCCGTCCGTAACGATCCGAAAGATTTCCAAGGATCGGGGCGCAGAAAAATTGCATTCCTGCAAACACGAAACCGAGCCACCCGCCGTATACGGCGGCACGACTCAGGCTTTGGCCAGTGAGATCCACCAGTAATCGTGGATAGACTGGAACGATGAGCCCGAACCCGATCGTATCGAGCAGCAGCGTGATGGCGATGAACGCGAGCGCGTGTCGACTGCGCGCAGAAGGTTCCTGAGACAAAGGATCGATGCCTCAGTACTTCAGTCCACCCGCGTCCGCAAACTCCTTCATCATGCGCTCCTGCTCCTCGGACAACTTCTCCGGAACGGCGATCGATACCTCGACGATCAAATCGCCTTTTTGTTCGCCCTTCTGGATGCCCTGGCCGCGAACCCGGAATCGCTTTCCGGAAGGCGTACCTGGCGGGATCCTGATCGCGACTTTTTTGCCATCGAGCGTTCGTACGCTGATCTTGGTCCCGAGAGTTGCCTGCGCAATGTTGAGCGGCACCGTCGCGATTACATCGAGTCCGTCACGCCGGTAGAACTTGTCCGCCTGAACGTTGAAAGTGATGACGAGATCGCCGGGCGGCCCATTTGCGTTCCCTTTCCCGCCCTGTCCCTTGAGGCGAATCTTCGATCCGGTGTCGACGCCGGGCGGCACGTTGATCAAAACCTTCCGGCGCGCACGTACTTCGCCACTGCCATGACAAGTCGGACATGGCTCGGTTGGAACTTGTCCCCGGCCGAGACACACGGGACACGGGCGATTCACCGCGAACCCGCCCTGGCCGAACGAAATCACTCCGCGACCGTTGCACTCCGGGCAGACCTTTAACTGTGCTCCGGGTGCAGCACCAGTCCCGTGACATGTGCCACACTCTTCGCTGACCTCGAGCTCGATAGGAACTTTTCCGCCGCGCGCAGCCGTGCGAAATGGTATGTCCAGATTCGCTTCGACCGTTTGTCCTTTCTCTGGGCCGCGCGGTCGGGAGCTTTGTCTCGCTTCACCACCACCGAACATCGAGCTGAAGAGATCGCCCAACCCTCCAAGGCCACCGATATCGAAGTCCTGGAAGTTGATGGTTTGTCCACCCGCGCGGGCGCCGGCTCCTCCAAAACCGCCTCCACCGCCTGCACGCGATCGCCCGCCGCCAAATCCGCTAAATCCGCCATCGAATGCGCCGAGGCGTCGCATTTCGTCGTACTGCTTTCGCTTCTCGACGTCGCCGAGGACATTGTTTGCCTCGGAGATCTCCTTGAAGCGCTCGGCCGCCTTGGGATCGTTGGCGTTGGCGTCCGGGTGGAATTTCTTGGCGAGCTTTCGGTAGGCCTTCTTGATCTCGTCCTGGCTTGCATTCGAGGCTACGCCAAGTACGGAGTAAAAATCCTTCGACTGTGCCATGAACTATGAAAGCGGCGCGGCGATCAGCCGTTCCACTGCTTCACGACTACACGCGCGGGACGAAGCAGCTGCGATTTGAACACATAACCGGGCTGGTACACTCGTGAAACGACGTGATCGTCTTCCCTCGCGGAAGTCGGCTCCGTGGCGACGGCCTCGTGAAGCGC
>DASQPS010000188.1:0-4041 GCA_035643845.1 Gemmatimonadaceae bacterium
TTCTGGGATCTGCCGGCCGAAAACAAAGCGCGACTGGCGAAAGAGTACGAGGACAAGTTCAGCTTCCTGTTCACTCAGCTCGCCGTGGTGAATACACGCGAAATCGTCGATCGATTCATCAAACCGGTCGTGAAACACAAGCCGCAGCCACATCCGGATCTCGCGGTTGTCGAAGCAGCGCCTGATGACGCTGATCTGAGTGACTGACCGAGCGCGGCGATCAAAAACTGACGCCGCAGCAGCCGTTCAGGAGATAACGAGGCGCGCCGGTCACGAGATCCGGAACGCGTTGAATGGCGTTGCGGTAAACTCCGAGGTCGTCAGAAGCAGGGCGACGGGCTTGGACAAATCCGATGATATCGTGGCGTTTGCGGAGCGTGCAGTTCTGCAGGTCGCGGTCGCAAACGCCCTGACGGAGGGACTGCTCGCCCTCGTAGGTTGTGTGTTGACCGCACAGGCTGACGGAACGCTCCGACTTATACCAGGGCATGGCGCCCGAACTCAAATAGAGCTAATGATTTACGGCGCTCGCGCTGAATCCCTTGTGTTCGATATCAAACGCTTCGGAAATATGATCGGCGTCGGAGTCGAGGAGCACGGCGAGCGGGTTATATTATCACTTTCTCTCGAAGGTAAGAACCATTCCAAAGAATGAGTTGAAGCACGCGAAAATTCTGATTGCCGACGACGACCGTTCCATCACGGAAGGGTTGAGCGCGATTTTGCGCGACGAGGGCTACGATGTCGCTGTCGCGCTCGACGGCCAAAAGGCTCTCGACCAGCTCGGGGCGGAGAGCTTTGGCGTAGTCCTCGCCGACCTCAAGATGCCGAAGGTCGATGGACTTGGACTCCTCAAGGAGCTCCAGCACCGCGCTATTCCGACCGAGTGCATCATCGTGACAGGCCAGGCGACGGTCGATTCCGCTGTGCAGGCAATGCGCGAGGGTGCCTACGACTACGTCGAGAAGCCCCTGACTGCCGACAAGCTGAATCGGCTCAAGGCGCTCATTCCGAAGGCGATCGACAAGTTCAACGTGCAGCAGAAGAACAGAGAGCTTTCGTCCAAGCTCGAGGGGCTGACGCATTTCGGGGAGCTGTCAGGACAGTCTGAGGAAATGAGGGCGGTGTACCAGATCATCGAGGCCGTCGCTCCATCGACGGCGAGTGTTCTCATCTTTGGCGAGTCGGGAACGGGAAAGGAGCTGGTAGCGCGCGCAATCCACACGAAGAGCGAACGATCCAAGGGACCATTTTTCGCGCTCAACTGCGCGGCGTTGCCGAAGGACATTCTCGAGAACGAGCTCTTCGGCCACGAGAAGGGTGCCTTCACGGGTTCTGTGAATGAAAAACCCGGCGCGTTCGAGATGGCTGATGGCGGCACCATCTTTCTGGACGAGATCGCCGAGATGCCGACCGACATTCAGGTCAAACTGCTGCGCGCGATCGAGTCGCGGAGCATCCGCCGGCTCGGCGGAAAGAAAGAGATCACAGTCGACATCCGAATTCTCGCCGCGACGAATCGCGATCTACAGAAGGCTCTTTCGGACAACGATTTGAGAGAGGACCTCTATTATCGCCTTGCCGTCGTAGAGCTATTTCTGCCGCCGCTTCGCGAGCGCATCGGCGACATCAAGCTGCTCGCGACCGAATTTCTTGCTCGGTTTGCCCAGCAGAACGGCAAGCCACTCTCGGGCTTCGACGATGCCGCGTGGGACTGGATCCTCTCCTACAACTGGCCAGGGAACGTTCGCGAGCTTAAGAACGCGGTTGAGCGCGCAGTGATCATGAGCCGCGGCGACAAGATCAAGGCAGTGGACATCATGCCCCGCCATCTTCGTCGCGGGACCGATCCGACTACGTCGATCACGGTGCCGCCGGGCGCGACGCTAGCGGACACGCGGCGTCAGCTTGTGCTTCGCGCGTTTGCGTCGACAAACGGTGACTACGCGCGAACCGCGACGATAGTCGGGATGGCACCGTCCGATGTGAGAGCGGAGATTTCATCACTCTTGAATGGCGCGCCTGGCGGGGCGTCGTCCGCTTCGGTTAACGGGTCGCACAGACCTGCAAAGCAGGAGTCGAATGCGCCCGCTGGGAAATCGGCCGGAGCTTCGAAGGGTTCCAAAGCGAAGAAGCGCTAATAACGGGAGGACGCGGATGGACCGGAACGATTGGTATGATGAGGATCCTTACTACGTCGAGCGGCCGTACGTCGTTGTGGAACGGCAGGGGCCGGGCGTCGGATCGTTCATCATCGGGCTCGCACTCGGGGCGGGGGCAGCACTTCTTTTCGCTCCGCAGAGCGGCGAGGAGACCCGGCGCCAAATCGCTAGACGCGCGCGGCGCGCACAGGCAGCGGCGCAGGACTTCGTCGAGGATGTGAGCGAGACCGTCGCCGACAAGTTCAACGACGTTCGCACGTCGGTCGAAGAACGGATTGACGCGACCTTCGAGGCGGTCGACGCCAAGAAGCGACAGGTCACGAGCGCGTTCGAGGCCGGACGAGCGGCAGCGCGTCAGACGCGAGGACGGCTCGAGGATCGCATCGCCGAGAGAAAAGCGGCGTACAAAGACAGCTAGTGCCCGAGCGCGGGCTGACTGCCCGAGCCGGCTGGCTGCTTCGCGATTACGCCAAGAGGGTCTGGGACAATAGCGGCGAAGACAACATTTTTTTTCTCGCGGGCGGTATCTCCTTCAACATCCTGCTCGCCGCCGTACCGTTTTTTCTTCTGCTCGCGACGGGCCTCGTCTACCTGCTGAATCAGTCACCGGACATCACCTCGGGTGAGGTTCTCGCGATCGTCGACAAATTTCTGCCGCCGCAGCCGCCTGGTGATTCGGGTCCGACCGCGTCTATCCTCGACGAAGTGATCAAGCGGCGCGGATCGCTAGGGATTTACAGCGCCGTCGGCTTCATCTGGTTTTCGACGCGACTGTTCGGCTCATTGCGCACCGTGCTGGCGGCCATCTTCGACATCGACACCGACCGCGGCATCATTGCTGGAAAGATCTTCGACATCGAGATGACCCTTGTCTCGAGCCTACTCCTCGTTGCTTACACGTCTCTGAGCGCCTACCTGCTGATCGCCACGACGAATAGCGTGTTGATTCTGGCGGACCTGGGGATACGGAAAGAGCTGATGAGTCAGCTCGAATACAATCTGGGGCAGGTCCTGGCTTTTTCGTTCATCGCGACGATGTTCTTTTGTTTGTACAAGTTTTTGCCGCATCGAAAGATACGGTGGAAGACCGCGCTCATTGCGTCGCTGTTCACGAGCGTAATGCTGGAGATTGCCAAGCGCGCGTTTTCCGCCTACGTCCGATCTTTCAATCCAGGGTCATTTTACAGCGGCACGGTCGCTGCATTGGTCATTGTCGTCATCTGGGTATACTACGCCGCGCTGATCTTCATTATTGGCGGCGAAGTGGCGCAGGTGTATGAGCTTCGGCGCGTGCGGAAAAGGCAGCGCGAGGCGTTCGAGGATTGAGTATTATTCGCGATGTTGCCGGACCTTCCGGCGAACACACTTTTTGGAGGACGTCTCGTGCGCAAGTTAGCAGCAGTCGCGGCCGCAATGGCCGTCGTCTCAATCTCGGCTTGCAAGAAGACCGGCGACGGAGAATACGAAGTGCAAAAGCCGGTCGTGGGGACGCAGACGGATACGATTCACACGCCGACGGTATCGGTAGGCACTGACACGGCGCAGGTCGCTGTGCCCAAAGTCCAGGTAAAGAAGGACACCGCGACGATCAAGGTGCCCACGGTGAAAGTGAATCCGCCGAAGAAGTAACTCCTCACATATCGAGCGCGTGCGCCGCCGGCGCGTCGTTAGAAAAAGTCCCGCGAGAGATCGCGGGACTTTTTCTTTGTGGGTCCGGCGGCGAAGCGCGAACGGATACATTAGTGCGTGCAACGCTGCCAGCTTAAGCTGCCCGCTGCCAGCATGATGCTGCCAGCATCCAGCTGCAGGCACATTTGACTCTTCTACTCGCGCTCGAGGTGCGGAAGAACGCGCCTTTAGGGATCGCCTTGAACCCAGC
>DASQPS010000189.1:0-19187 GCA_035643845.1 Gemmatimonadaceae bacterium
TGATCGCAATGGGAACTCCGCCGGACCGCTCAGAGCGCAAAACAACTCGAATCTCTACGCCATACTTGCATGGCAGCTCGCTGACGCGGGCATCGCCTCCGTCCGCTACGATAAGCGAGTACTCGGCGAGAATCTCCACAAAATCGATGTCGCCCAGACGTCCATCGACGACTTTGTCGCCGACGTAAGTGCCGGAGCGCGGAGACTCCTGTCCGACCGCCGGTTCTCAAAAGTGATCCTGATCGGCCATAGCGAGGGCGCGGAGCTGGTTCTGCAGGCGGTGAATCGCGGTGCACCTGCGTCCGGCATCGTGATGATGTCCGGTGCGGGAAGACCAATCATGGCGGTGCTGCGAGAACAGTTGTCGAAGCAGCTGCCGCCCGAGGAGCTAACGCGCTGGGACTCCGCCTCGGCGCGCTACCTGCGTGGAGAAGACCCCGGTGATGTTCTTCCCGGATTGAGGTCGCTGCTGCTGCCCGTGAACAGGCGATTCATGCAGACGTGGGTGAAGTACGATCCGGTGGCTGAGATCTCCCGCGTCAAAGTTCCGGTGCTCATCGTGCAAGGTGGTCACGACGTGCAGGTGAGTGAAGCAGACGCGGGTGCGCTGAAAGCGGCGGATCCCAAGGCAACACTCGTCGTCATTCCCGAAGCCAACCACGTGTACCGAGCAGCCACTACGATGACGGCGATGTCTCAGCTACGCCTCTACACCGATCCAACGATTCCAATAGTCCCGGAGTTGGCCTCCTCGATCATCGACTGGGTGAAGAGCCTCAAGTAACTTGCAATTCCTGACCATCGCCACCACGAGATAATGCGCTACAGAGTGTTCCCGGGAACTGACATCAAGGTCAGCGAAATCGGATTCGGAACGTGGACGCTTTCCACCGGCTGGTGGGGAGAGAAGACGGATGAAGAGGCCGTTGAGATGCTCCGCGCATCGAAGCGCGACTTCGGCATCAACTTTTTCGACACCGCTGACACTTACGGAAACGGCCGGGGTGAGAAGCAGCTTGCCAGCGCGTTCCGCGGCAAGCGCGACGAAGTTGTCTATTCGACGAAAATCGGCTACGACATCTACGACGCCTCCGCCCAGTCCGCGCGACGCGGGCAGAGCGAGCTCCCGCAGAAGTTCGATCGGGATTACATGCGATTCGCGCTCGACAAATGCCTCGAGCGGTTAGAGACCGATCACATCGACGTCCTGCAGCTCCACAACGTCAAGATGGAGCACGTCCGGAATGCATCGATCTGGCAAGCGCTTCGCGAAATGCAGGAAGAAGGTCTGATTTCCGTGTGGGGCGCGGCGTTTGGCCCGGCCATCGGCTGGCTTTACGAAGCGGTGGAGCTGTGCGAGCGCGAGAACGACGTCGGCACAATCCAGATGATCTGGAACATCCTCGAGCAGCATCCGGGAACGGCGATGATCGACGCTGCTCGCGAGCACGCCCAGAACTGCGTCTTCAACATTCGCGTCACCCATGCGTCGGGGATGCTGGAGGGGAAGTACACCGAAGACACCCAGTTCCCGCCGAACGACCACAGACGTCATCGACCGAGATCATGGCTCACGAACGGCGTCAGAAAAGTCCGCACTCTCGATTTTCTAACCACCCGAATGACTCTCGGACAGGCCGCGCTCAAATGGCTCCTCGCCGAGCCGTACGTGGTGACGACGCTGCCGAACATCTATGACATGGAACAGTTGAAAGAGTTCGCGGAATCGTCCGACAAGCCGGCCCTCACGCCTGAACAGATGCAGGCGGTCTCGGATCTTGCCGCTCGCAATTTCGGAGTCGAAGCCGAAGAGATGAGCTACAAGGGCACCATGGAGCGCGTCACTACGTGATCAACGCGTGGCACGACCTGCCCGCGGGCACGCACCCGCCGGACACCGTGACTGCCGTCATTGAAATTCCTCGCGGGAGCCGCAACAAATACGAGCTCGACAAATCGACCGGCATGATACGCCTCGACCGCGTGCTGTACTCAGCGGTGCATTATCCCGGGGATTACGGACTCATTCCACGAACTCTTCACGAAGACGGCGATCCGCTCGATGTGCTCGTCCACATCAACGAGCCGACGTTTCCGGGGTGCCAGATCGACTGCCGCCCGCTGGGCGTTCTCAAGATGCTGGATCGCGGCGAGCCCGACGACAAGATTCTCGCCGTGCCGTGCGACGACCCGTATTACCACGAATACTTCGACATCGCCGACCTCTCACAGCATTATTTGAAGGAAGTGGAGCATTTCTTCCATATATACAAGGACCTCGAGGGCAAACGGGTCGAGATCGTCGGTTGGGAGAAGAGTGAAGTCGCCGCTCGCGTGATTACGCAATCGATCGAGCGCTATCAGGAGCGGTTCTACCAGGTCGGTACCTAAGCACCCGCTGCGACCGACTGCACCGGGCGGAGAACGATGATGAGCAATCAACGATCACTGCGGGTTTCCTGGACGCTGGCGATGGCCGCCCTCGTTGCATTGGCGTGCAACAGGGGTGCTGACCAGGTCGTGAAAGGACGCAACGGGCCCAACGGTCCAGCGCGCGACAGCGTCAGCGATCTCGCGCTTTCAGAAGACGGACTCGGCCAGATCCAGATCGGAATGAATCTCGACGATGCCGTCAACATGGGGCTGCTCAACGAGAATCCGGATATGAAACCGGATTGTGATTTTGTCTTTCCCGCCGTCGGCGCTGGCATTCCCGATGGGGTAAGCGTCATGGTCGTGAAGGGAAAGGTTGCGCGAATCGACGTCGACACCGGCTCCGTGACCACCGAGGACGGCGCGAAGATCGGCGACACCGAGGACAAGATCCGCAGCATCTACGACGGCGACATTCAGGTCGAGCCGCACAAGTACATCGAGGGCGGTCACTACATGACCGTCATGGGTGACAGCACGAGCGCCGGCAAAGCGATCGTCTTCGAGACGGATGGCAAGCGCGTGACTTCGTTCCGCGGCGGACGACTTCCCGAGGTGAAGTGGGTCGAAGGGTGTAGTTAGCGCCGCGCCGTCGAAACACGGGAAAGGGTACCGGAATGGCAGCGAAGTTCCTGACGGCAGATTGGCGCTATCTGGCGATGCTCAACTACGAGATCGACCAGTCCGTGCTCATGCCCTACCTGCCGCGCGGTACGACCCTCGATACATGGAACGGCCGCCACTTTCTGAGCCTCGTCGCCTTCCTCTTCATGGACACCCACGTCCTTGGCCTCCCCGCGCTCTTTCACCAGAACTTCGAGGAAGTGAACCTCCGCTTCTATGTGAAAAGAAAGGTCGGAGAAGAGTGGCGTACCGGCGTCGTGTTCATTCGGGAGATGGTCCCGCTGCTTCTGGTAGCCGAGACGGCAAAGCTCACCTACAACGAGCCGTACCGTACGGTGCCAATGCAGCATGCGATCGTGAAAACCAACGGTGAGCTGCAAAGCGTCGAATACCAGTTTGGCGGCGGACGCGATCTGTGCCGCGTGACGCTCCACGTCGGCGGCGAACCGCGCGAGCTCGAATACAACTCTCTCGAAGAATTTCTTTCCCACCGTCAGTGGGGCTACACCAGGCAGCGTGATCGTGGCACAATCGAGTACAAGGTGGATCATCCGCGATGGCGCATCTGGCCTGCGGCGATCCAACAGCTCGATGGCCCCGTCCGGGCTTTCTACGACGAGCCGTTTCCGAGTATACTCTCAGGACCAGCGGCATCCGCGTTCGTCGCCGACGGCTCCGCGGTGGCGGTCCACATGCCAGAGCGGATCGCATAACCCAAAGGCGGGATCCAGACCATGACAGCTACAGCAACGACTCCCGATCTTCGATTCCCAGTCGGGAAGTTCGACTGGAATCAACCCATTAACCAAAGCGATTATCCACGCCTGATCGGCGAGATCGCAGCGGCTCCGGGTGCGCTGCGATCGGCAGTTGCGGGACTCTCGCGTGACCAGCTGGAGACTCGCTATCGTCCCGGCGGCTGGACCGTCAAACAGGTCGTGCACCATGTGCCCGACAGCCATCTGAATGCGTACACGCGGTTCAAGCTCGGGCTCACCGAGGACGAGCCAACTATCAAGCCGTATGAAGAGGCAAAGTGGGCGGAGCTCCCGGACTCGCAGCGGCTGCCGATCGATGTCTCGCTCGATCTCCTGGATGCGCTTCATCAACGCTGGGTCGTGCTGCTCCGCGCGATGGAGCCTTCAGATTTCAATCGAGCCGTGCGTCACCCTGAAGGCGACCGACTGATCACGCTGGCGCAGCTGCTCGCCCTCTATGCGTGGCACGGACGTCACCATGTCGCGCACATCACCGCGCTGAAAAAGCGGGAGGGATGGTAAGCGAGGCTCGGGCTTCTTCAGCCTGACCATTCCGATTTCGACCGGCACCACGCTTGCCTCTCTTGAGCGTCCAACCTGAAGGCGGGGCAAGTGCGGATCAAGACTGAAACTCTGAACTCGAGAAAAACCACCTGGCTGCTCGTCGGAGCGGGTGCGGCGATGATAGCTGGACGCCTTGTCGAGCGTGGGCTCGACAGCGGATGGCGTGCGGTGAAAGACGAAGATCCGCCGGAGCATCCGTGGAGGCGGGGAGAGAGCTGGCCTGCCGCGCTCGCGTGGACCGCGCTGTCCGCCGCTACGGTTGCCACCGTGCAGCTGGTCGCGCGTCGGAGCGCACACTTGGGACTCAAGCGGCTCACCGGCAAGCGCATGCCCGCTAATCTGTGAATCACTCGGCCCAATTCCTCAAGCTGGTCGACGATGCCAAGTCCCGAATCCATGAAATCAGCGTCGATGAAACGCGACGGAAACTGGAATCGGGGAAGGCGAGGGTGATCGACGTTCGTGAGGACAACGAGTGGGCGGTTAGCCATGTGCGCGGTGCGGAGCACATCGGGCGTGGCGTAATCGAGCGAGATATCGAAACCCGGGTCCCCGACAAGACTGCGCCCATCATACTGTATTGCGGCGGCGGATTTCGCTCGGCACTTGCGAGCGACAACCTACAGAAGATGGGCTACACGAACGTCGCTTCGATGGCGGGCGGTTGGCGGGCATGGATAGCAGCGGGCGGCCCTGTAGAACAAAGTACTTGACAGTGTAAAGCTACCTCGTATTTTGATCGGCATCCAATCGGAGATCTCAGATGCTGCGGCCGCTCTTGTTTCTTGCATCCTTCCTGAATTGCGCCGGCGGAGTAGTCCTTATTCTGACGTGGCTCTCGCGCCCGCAGCGGGTTCCAATCATCGTGTTGTTCATCGGAGTCTCGCTGCTGATTCAGGGTGGCTACACAATCCTTTACCTTCGCGGCAGCCTCGACCGATGGGGCGATCTCGCGACGGGCGCGCTCTTCGCCGGAGAGGGACTCTCAGCTTGCGTGGGCGCGGGCGGCCTGATCCTGGGGATCATCCACAACATGAATGACCCCGACATGGAGATGGTGCCCGTGCTCGCCGGTGCCATCATGCTCGCGCAGGCGGTAGTCGCGCTTCTTTTCCTTTTAACCACCCACCGCCTGCGTCCTCAGCTCGGAACACGCACTACGGTGTGATCTCTACGGTCGCAGCTCTCCGTGATCGACCGGCTCGCGGCCCCGCCGCATGAACAGAAATTCGTATAAGAGTCCGGCTATCAATGCTCCCGTAATCGGAGCCGCGAAGTACAGGAGCTGCGCCTCGTAGATCCCGCTCGCCACCGCCGGCCCAAACGACCGCGCGGGATTCATCGAGCCTCCGGTCATCGGGCCGATGGCGAGAATATCCGCGGCGACGACAAGCCCGACCGCCAGCCCGCCGATCTTCGGACCGCGAAGATCGACAGCAGTTCCATAGACGGCGAACACCAGGAAGAACGTCGCAATGGCTTCGACGAGAAAGGCCTGTCCGCCCGTCACATCCAGCGCGATCGTCAGGCCGCCGCCCCTCGTCGCCACGAACGTCGCTTCCGAGAACGAAAACTTGAGCGCGTACCCAGCGGCCACCGCGCCTATGAGCTGCGCCACGATGTAAAGGGCCGCCATCATCACTTCGATGCGTCTGGTCACGAGAAGACTGAGCGTCACCGCCGGATTGAAGTGTCCCGACACGCGCATGAGAGCGCTCACCATCACCGCGAGGATGAGTCCGTGAGCGAAGGCGATCTCGACCAAGCCAGTGGGCGATCCTGTAATCCGCGCGTGAATGATCGACGCGCTTCCCACGAACACGAGCGCGAAAGTGCCGATGAATTCCGCCGCAAAATGCCGCCACGCGTCCCGCATTTCCTGCCCCCGTAGTGAATGTTGGGGCCGCGGCGCGTGAGCGTGCTAGATCACTCTACGCAGTACCAGCGCGGCGTTGATGCCACCGAAGCCGAAAGAGTTGGTGAGGATGTGCTCGACACGCTGCTTTCGCCCTGTACCCGGCAGAAAATTAAGATCGCAGGCGCTGTCCGCAACCTTGAGGTTGACGGTGGGTGGAAGCCACTCGTGCTCGAGTGCCAAAGCACATATGGCTGTCTCTATCGCTCCCGACGCGCCGAGTGCGTGTCCGTAGTAGCCCTTGGTTCCACTCATTGGAACCCCATACGCACGGTCTCCGAGGACCTGCTTGATAGCCAGAGTCTCCGTCGAATCGTTGAGCGGAGTCGAGCTTCCGTGGGTGTTGACGTACTCGATTTCATCGGGCGAGACGTTGGCATCATCAAGCGCGAGGCGCATCGACCTCGCCGCCTGCGAACCATCGGGACGCGGCGCGGTCATGTGGTGGGCATCATTCGTTGTTCCGTATCCGGCGATTTCCGCGTAGATCTTTGCTCCCCGCGCCTGAGCCCTCTCGTACTCCTCGAGAACGAGCACGGCCGCCCCCTCCCCCATCACGAATCCGTCTCTGTCCTTGTCGAAGGGACGCGAGGCCGACTCCGGCTCCTCGTTGCGCGTGGACATCGCGCGAATCAGGGCAAACGCGCCGAAACACAGCGGCGCAAGAGGCGCTTCCGCCCCGCCCGCAATCATCACGTCAGCGTACCCGTCGCGGATCTGCCTGAACGCGTCGCCAATCGCGATCGTCCCCGAAGCGCAGCTCATCGCGTTCGTTGAGTTCGGCCCCATCACGCCGAGCTCGATCGCAATGTTGCAGCTCGACGCTCCGCCGAACACCGCAAGCGCCAGTGTCGCGTCGACAGCGCGAAGTCCCTGCTGAAGAAAGACGGCGAGCTGATTCTCAGCGTACGCGACGCCGCCGAGTGCGGTGCCCATGTTCGCTCCGACGCGCTCCTTGTTCTCGCGACTCAGATCGAGATTCGCGTCGGCAAGCGCCATCTGCGCGCCGACCACCGAGAATTGCGCGAACCGATCCAGCCGCTTCGCCCGCTTGTTGTCGAGATGATCGGTGGGAACGAAATCGTTGATCTCCGCCGCGTTGTGGCTGCGGAAAATCGACGGATCGAATCGGGAGATCGAGCGGACCGCCGAGCGTTGGCGCAGAAGACCGCACCACAATTCGTCGATGGTGGTGCCGATGGGCGTGATGGGTCCAATGCCAGTGATTACAACTCTGCGTCTGTCCACTTCAGTCTATCTCCTCTCGGGCTGCAACCGCTTCGCCCTCGTTTCTGCCAACGATCCAAGACCTGCCAGCGTGCGTGACGCGATTCCATGGACGAACACCGGACCGATCAAATAGAGCGCGGCCCACATCCCGACCAGCGGTATGTTCGGCCCTTCCCATATGTGCACGATTCGTACGTGGGTGCCGGGTTGCGATTGGCCGAACGTCCACTCGACCTCCATTCCCTTCGTAATACCTCCGACGTGCCGAAAGCGAATTGCTGGTTTGTCTGCGATCACCGACATCTCGGAGAGCCACCACGTCGGCCAGTTTAATCGCAGTCCACCGACTCGTGTCTTTGCAAACTCGAATGGACGATAGGCCGACATCTCGACGAGCCCGCCGCCGTCTGCGCGACGCGAGCGGAACTTCACGTATCGATAGTGCTGCAAATATTTCGGCCAATGTTCCACCTCACTCGCTAGTTCGAAGATCATTGCTGCCGGAGCGTGGACGTACAGTTCGTCCACGACTTCCATCGGCTGCCCGAGGGGCATGGGGCCGAGGTCCAGCGAAGGCGGGAGGGATGTCACGTACGCGTTTTTGGAGTCCAACTCGTCGTGACTCGAAATCCTCGCCGGCGGTGGACCACAGGCGCGCATCCTACCGCCCGCCTGACTGTATCGCGAAGCTCGTCGACTGTGAACCCCCTCATCACGGAGACGACGCCGTCGTGGCGGCTAACGGCATGGAATCGTAGGGGAAACGACATCAGCCAGATTCCTCCGGCGGCGATCCAGCTGCGTCTGATGTCGCTGATGATGACACAGACTCTGGCAACGCGGTTCATCTCACGTATCAGCGTGAGCGCGTCACCGTCAGCGAAGTGATGCAACACCTGAGAGCACATCACGACATCCACGGACCCGTTGGCGAACGGAAGATGCAGCGCGTCGCCGCAAACGCTGAGATTGAGCCTGGGGCAGCTCGCGACCGCCAGCTCGAGCGCTGAATCCAGTCCAACGGTGGTGAGCTCGACGCCGCGCGCCTTCGCAATTTTTCGCGCGCGACCTGGAATGTCGGCGAGGCCAGTCCCCACATCGAGCAGCGTGGCTCTCGGAGGAAGATCGGGTAACACATTTCGGATTTCGTCCACCAACGCGTTCGCACCGCCGAACAGTGAATTCGCTCGAACGACGTCGGCCAACGACCGTCTCACTATCTGCGGATCGACGTTTGGGTCGTCGAGGATCTCGAAGCCGCGTTTCCGCGGAGGGGTGAGAATCGAGCGCAATCTCAGCGCTCCAGCTGTGCGTAGCCGCCGCGATAATACAGAAGGGGGGAACCGTTCTCCGCCGTGGTCGCCTCTACTTCTCCGACGATTATCGTGTGGTCACCAGCATCGTGCGTAGCGACAGTGTTGCATTCGATGATCCCGAGAACGTCGTCGAGAACGGCGTAGCCACGCTGAGATCTTGCGTAACCCACGCCCTGAAAACGATCGATGTCGATTATGGCGAAGCGACGCGCGATCTGCTCCTGTTTTGCCGACAGGACATTGACGACGAATCCCTTGGAGGTTGTGAGCGCTTCGTACGCCGAAGCATTTTTTTCGATGCAGATGAGAACGAGCGGCGGGTCCAGGCTCACGGAGCAGAATGCGCTCACGGTCATACCCTGATCGGAACCGTCGGAAGATTTCGTGGTGACAACCGTGACCCCCGACGGAAATCTTCCGAGCACTGCCCGAAACTCGTCCGGACTTACACTCAATTTCTGAATACCGGTGAGATGAAAAGATTGAAGAGGAATCGTGGGCTCAGAACGAGCTTTGGCGGAACGAAGTCTCCCGCCACGCCCACGATCAGGTCCGCCATGTCCTTTCGGCGCGAAAGAACTTTTGCCGCGTTGTTCAGGAAATATGGATACGCGATGGCCATGCCGACGATGCGCTCGATCTTCCACTTGCCGCCAAATTCGCGTTTTCTCGTGGCTTCGTATCCGGAAAGGACGCGCGCCTCCTCGGCCGGACTCCGATCCAGGGCCTCAGCGAGATAGGGCGCGAGGAGCTCGCCACCGCGGAGAGCTGCGTAAATACCTTCCCCCGTAAAAGGATCGAAGAAATCAGCTGCGTCGCCGACGAGCGCGGCGCCTGGCGCCCACGGGCGCCTCGACGATGTCGCGAAGGGACCGGTTGCTGCCACGCCGCTAATTCGCTCCGCTCCCACGAATCGTTCGGCCAGATGCGGCCGTGAGGCGATCCATGTCTCGAAGAATTCAGTGGTGTCCGCAGAGCCGCTGAGGGTCTTTGCGCGCGATGCTGGTATGACAACAGCGACGTTCATGATCCCGCCGCCGACGTCTACGATTCCGAAATATCCATCGTAGTCCACGTGCATCTCGCCCATGTCCGTGACGCCGCGTACGCCCCGGTAATGCGCGACAAGCGCAATCCGGCGCGGCCAGATTCGGCTTGTTCTGACGAGGTCGAGCCTTCGTCCAACGACGGAGCGCAATCCATCCGCTCCGACCACGTAGCGCGCCCTGAGCGACCTGGATTCTCCGCCGTGTGATAGAACGGTGACTCCGCGCACGCGCGACTTTTCGTCCCTCACCAGGTCGGTCACCCGTGCTGACTCTTCAACTCGAGCGCCTGCAGCACGAGCACCGCGAAGGACTATGTCGTCGAGTATCACTCGTCGGACCGCCAGGCCTTTGTCGCGAAACCCGCGAAAGCCGTGGTTCGACGCGAATTCGCCGTTAGCAATAAATCCGTTTGGGGCGCGCACGCGCATGCCAGCGAGCTGAGCGGCACCGCTCCTCTCGATCTCCTCCAGCACTTCCATTTTCGAGAGAATTCTCGACGCCTCGGGGCTCAGGTACTCGGCGCACGTTTTGTCACGCGGAAATTTCGCCCGATCGACGATGAGGACATCGATGCCTTCCTTGGCGAGCGCCCATGCTGTCGAGGCGCCCGCCGGTCCTCCGCCAACGACGATCACCTCGGCGTCCTGACCTCGCGTCACCTGTGCTTACCAGCAATCAAGGATCGAATCGCCGCTAACCGATCGCGCGGGCCACGCGCTGAAACAGCCCCATGTATTGCCAGTGCGGCCGCGGCAACCGGAGAATCGAGGCCGCGCGCGTCAGGTAAGGCAGCACGAATGATCGTGAGTCTGCGGAAAACATGAAGCGCGGATGCGAAGCTGCGAATCGCTTGAGGCGCGCGACGACCTCATCGAATTGAATCGCACTCGAGAAATAAAAAGTCGGGTCGAGGAGCGAAGAATCAGCCGGAACGGTGCCCTCTGTGATCGCAATGCGGTGCAGCGTCGTGCCGGGATAGATTCTGAGTCCCACAGTGAGATAGACCGCGTCGCCGCGCGAGAGTCTCCACGCCGCGAATGCGAGCGTCTCCTCGATCGTCGTCTCGGTTTCTCCCGGACCGCCAACGAGTAAAATCCAGAGCGTTTTGATTCCGAATCGCTCGACTCTTTCCGCCACCTCCTTAACCTTGGCAGCGTCGAAACCCTTCTCCAGACGTTCGAGGACAGGGTCGCTCGCGCTCTCAGCCGTAATCCCCAGCGACCGGAAGCCGGCGTCTCGCATTGCCCGCAGGAGCTGCGGGCTCGCCGTGGCTGGCGTGAAGTTCGTCGTGTCGAGATGCACACCGAGCTTCCGGCGTGTGATCTCCTCGCATACCTGAATGGCATGGCCCGGAGGCGAGTTGAAAGTCGAATCCACAAAATCGAAGTGACGCACACCCGCCTGGATCTTTAGCTGCTCGATCTCGTCGGCCACGAGCACGGGATCACGCATCCGATAGCCCCAGCCTTCGACGTTCCGGTAAGTGCAATAGACGCACTTGTAAACGCAGCCCCGCTTCGTCTGAATGGGAATCGTCGCGCCATGACGCTGGTAGCGTGCGAGGTCGATCCAGCGATGGAGCTGTGGCGACGGCAGCGAGTCGAGATCCGCGTCTTCCCCCGGCGGAGTGAACGCGACCGTTCCGTTTCGATCTCGAACGAGTCCGGGCATCGCCTCGATCGGACTTCCCGACGAGAGAGCGTTGACGAGCGCGACACTTGCGCGCTCGCCATCTCCGGCCACCGCGTAGTCGACGCCGAGATCGCGAAATAGAGCCTCGGGAGCAACGCCAAACGCCGCGCCACCGGCAATGATTTTTGCCTTGGGAGCCGACTTGCGCAGAGCGCCAAGCACTGAGCGAGCCTCCGGCGTGTAATGCTTGAGCGCGATGGCGTCGCTGTTGTCGATGTTGCGCACCGAGACGCCAATGATGTCCGGCCTCGATGTCCGCGCCGCGGCTCGTGCCTCTCCGATTGGATCGCCTGAAAAGCACAGATCCAGAAACCGCACGTCGTGACCCGCCGCGTCAAGCGCTGAGGCGACACACGCGAGTCCGTTCGGCACGACTGGATACGGCTGTCGCTCGCGGTTTGTGCTCACGAGCAGCACACGAGCCCCGCCGTCTTTGCTCCGCGCCCGTGTTGCCTCCTTCGTGTTGCCTCTCTCGTCGTATTTCATCGTGATAGAAGGAAAGCTATCAGAGCGCCCACCAGTGAGCAGACTGCGTTCACTCCGTCGTTGTCGAATGCGGCCACGCCACCGGCGTGTCGCGTTGGTCTGCCGCAATTGTGCACTCGTCGCTCCGTCGGTTTCGCGCATGCGTCGCACCACCGACGGGCCTGAAGCGTTGCGCCAAGAAGGGAATCTGACAGTGCACCTGCGAGGCCACCAAGTACGACCGCGGTGAAGGGAACGGGCCACCTCGCCAACGTCGCTCCTGCCGCGACGAACACCGCGCCGCCAAGTGCGGCGATCCAACCGATGATCGTGACGCCGCCCGAAGTCCCGACCGGGACGGCACGGCCGGAGATGATCGATACTGGCGTCTGCGTCGCAAGAGTTCCGATCTCTGTCGCCCATGTATCCGCGGCGGATGCGGCGAGGGCTCCGATTCCTACCAAGTACCAGATCCGAGAATCCGAAATCTGGTATGCGAGCGCAGCCAAACCGTACAATGCGCCGTTCGCGAGTACTTGTCGCGCATCCCGGTGGCCGCCCTTCTCGAGGATGGATTCCGCCACGCCGGCTTTCTTGCCCTCACCGATCCTCGAAAGCGCGCTCGCGACGATGAAATGCGCGACGAGCAGAATGCCCCAGCTCCACCCTGCCGACACGCTCATCGTTCCGATCACGACTGCGGCGACAAAGCCGCTCGTGGAGAGCGACTTGGCCCTCAGAGCGCCGAAGGCGACTACTCCGGAAGCGAAAATTCCTGCAACGGCTCGTCCAAGTACTTCCGTCAGGGCAACCTGCCGTCTTTACGTCCGAAAACGCCGATGCGCAGCATGGCTCCTGCTTGAAGGGGGTTCGAGCGACCGTTAGCTTGCGCTCTCCGCCTACCAACTAAATGCCCGGCACGGTTAACGCCATAGTTCCACTCAGTCTCCTCGAAGCGGTGCGCTCTGTCGACATTCCGGAAGGAGACGACAACGACGTCGAGTACGTGCAGGAGCATCGCAACAAGAGACTCGGCCTCAGCGACACCGTTATTGCGCAGATCCGCCGCTACAAAGATGCGATGAAGCGGAACCAGGCAATCGCAATCAGCGAAGCGAGCGGAATTGCGCGTCTCATCGGCCGACGTCCCGACGGCGAGATGATCTTCGTGCGCGCGGGCAACATCGTCGCCAACAGGATGTACGAGCTGATCTCCGGAACCACTCGACAGATCATCCACCTGTTGCCGGGATTCATCGCCCGACCACTCGCTTTCCGTCAGGTGAAGAAAGCCGGAGAGAAATACCTCGGCGCATCCGTGCGACGGGTCGGAGCCTCGATCGTCCTCGGCGTCAAAGACTCCGTCACCTTCGAGGCGGCGCCGCGCGCGGTCGGATGCCTCTACTACGAATCGGCGTTGCGCGAGATGCTCAAGCTCCTCGTGCACGGCGGTGGGATGATCGATCACGTCCATTGCCGCGAGCGAGGTGAGGATACCTGCGAATGGCGCGCGGAATGGCGGGCAATCAAGGCCTCGCAGTAGCGCCTGACGTGTTGCAGCTCGAATCTCTGCCGGCGCTTCAGTCGGCCATCGACCGCGAGCGCGTCGACGGCTGGCTGCTCTACGATTTTCACGGGCTCAACCCTGTCGCTGTCGGAATGCTCGAGCTCTCCGGCATGACCACGCGTCGGTTTTTCGTGTACGTGCCCAGCGCGGGATCGCCTGTCGCCATCACCCACGCCATTGAGCAGGGCCCATGGACTGACTGGCCGCGCGAATGGACGAAAGAGACGTACAGCAGCTGGCGGAGCCTCGAGTCTCTGCTGGCCAAGCTCGTCGGAGGAAAGCGTGTCGCAATGGAATATTCTCCGGGCGACGCCGTCCCGTATCTCGACCGCATTCCAGCGGGCGTGATCGAGATGGTGCGCTCGGCCGGCGCAACCGTGGTGTCTTCTGCGACGCTCGTCTCGACGTTTTATGCCGTCTGGACCGATGCGCAGCGCGCATCCCATGAACGAGCGGCTCGCGCCGTCTCCACGATCGGACAGCAAGCGATCCGGCTGGCTGGAAGTCGCGCCGCGAGCGGTGCGCCGATGTCCGAGTACGCTCTCCAGACCTGGATCCGCGAACGGTTCGACAGCGGCGGGCTCGAGACAGACCACGGCCCGATCGTAGCAATCGGCCCCAACGCGGCGAATCCGCACTACGAGCCGACCGCCGAACGCACAGCAACGATCAATCGCGGGGACATCCTGCTCATAGACCTGTGGGCGCGCGAGAAGGACGGGCTCTTCGCCGACCAAACGTGGATGGGCTCACTCGGCGCGGCGAGCGAACGCGATACCGGAATCTGGCTCGCGGTCCGCGATGCACGTGATGCCGCCATTGCGCTGCTTCGCAAACGGATCAGCGCGCACCAAGCCGTCCGAGGTGGCGAGGTTGACGACGCCGCGCGGGCCGTGATCACGGAGCGCGGATATGGAGAGAACTTCATTCACCGCACCGGCCACTCGATCGATCCGCGCGATCTGCATGGCTCGGGTCCACACATCGATAACCTCGAGACCCGCGAAGAACGCGAGCTGATCCCCGGTGTCGGATTCTCGATCGAGCCGGGGATTTATCTGCCGGGCGACGTTGGAATGCGCAGTGAGGTGAACGGCTTCATCGGGCGCGATGCCGTGCTCATCACTCCGTCCGACTACCAGAAGGACTTGCTCGTAGTCTAGTCAGCGTCCAGGACCACCACCGGAAGCGACGGATTCCTGCGCGCCGATCGTGTCCCACACTGCAGGGTCTTCCAGGCCCAGTCTCCACAATGCGAATGTTCGCACGCCCAGCTGTCGCGCGTCGCGGACGAGCGTATCGAGCAACACCGCGTCGCTGACCCAGAGCTCCCACCCTTCAGGCGAAGATGCGTGAAGAGTCGCGGACGCGTGATCGCGAATGAGCCGCGTGTTGGTCATCGTTGTCAGTCGACGCGCGTCGTCGAAGCTGATCACTTCGGTCTCGGCGTTTTTTCGCCAGCGATACCCGTAAAGTGGAAACGCAGCGACGATCTTCGCCGCACCGACTTCCGCCACTCGCGTTCCCAGATTTCGGGCTACCCATTCGGGCGCCGCGATCGGACCGGGCGGTGAGCCGCTCCAGTGCTGGTCGTAAAGCACTGCCATTATGAGATCGGCCGACTGAAGAAGCAGCGCGGCTGGGTACGCCGCAGTATCTCCGGCGGGAACAGCAATCACCACCGTATGCACTCCGTGCGCGCGCACTGAGTCTGCGACCGCATGCGTCACGGCGAGCAACGCATCGAGGTCGCGCGTCGTCATTCCCTCAAAGTCGATGACCACTCCGCGGTACCCGCCCGAGTCGACGAGCGACGCTATCGCGCCCGCCGTAACTCCCGCTGCTTCGGGACTGCCGCCCAGGCCGCGGATGATTTCAGGATGGAACCTGCCTCCGTTGTAAGAGGTGATCAGCGCCATCGCGCGCTCCGGCTCGAGCGAGTCGGATCTGATCGTGTCCGGATAGAGCTGCTCCGGCATGAAGCTCGTCGTGTCGAGCGCTATCCATCCGCTGATCACGCGCGACAGAGCCGATTCGTGGCGCTCGACAGAGAGATCGCTGCGCCTATCCCACGGGCCTGTAAACCCCCAGTAATCGATCGAGCTTGTCGGAACTGGCGGAAGATTGAGGCACCCCGCAAGCGCCAGAGCCCAGGGACCGATGACGATGAGAGAACGTAGATTGGTAAGCGTCCCGCCTCCCGCTTCCCGCTTCCCGGCTCGCGCTTCCCGCCTTGTGTGCAGGCGCGTCGCACGCCAAACTCCGCAACCATGAAACATCTCTCAACCTACTTCGCCTTTGCGATGCTCGCACCAGTCGTTGGGACCGCGCAGTCTCCCGCCGATCTCGTGCTCACTAACGGTCGCATTTACACCGTCGACAATGCTCGTCCGATTGTCTCGGCGCTCGCGGCCCGCGGCGGTCGAGTCGTCTTCATTGGCTCCGATGCGGAAGCGCGTGCGCTCGCGAATTCGGCGACCCACGTGATCGACTTGCACGGAGCAACGGTATTTCCAGGGTTCACGGACGCGCACGCCCATCTCCTCGGTCTTGGCAACGAGTTGAGGGAGGTGAATGTCGCCGGGTCGAAATCCTACGGGGAGGTCATCGCGCGGGCGAAAGCGTGGGCGAAAGACGTGAAGCCGGGCGTGTGGATTCAGGGCCGCGGCTGGGATCAGAACCGCTGGTCCCCGCGAGAATTCCCCACCCACGAAGCGCTCTCTCGCGCGTTCCCGAACAATCCGGTGGTGCTCGAGCGAATCGATGGTCACGCGCTGCTCGCCAATGCAAGAGCGATGGAGCTCGCGCACGTGACGTCGTCGACGGCCGAGCCTTCGGGCGGCCGAATTCTCAAGCTCGCATCTGGAGCGCCCTCAGGCGTTTTCGTAGACAACGCGCAAAGTCTCATCGACCGCGCAATTCCGCCGTCGAGTCGCGCTGACATTCGAAAGGCCATTCTTGCCGCTATTGACGAGTGCAACCGCTGGGGACTGACGGGAATCGACGATCCGGGCGAGAACCCCGAGGTCATCTCGATCTACGAAGAGCTCGCGAAGGCAGGGAAGTACAACCTGCGGAATTACGTGATGATCAGCGATCCGGGCGATCCCAGTTCACCCGCCGCTCTCAACAATCCATATTTGCGACGCGGCCCGCAAAACGGGCTTTACGACGGACATCTCTGGATTCGCGCCATCAAGCTATACGCGGACGGCGCACTCGGCTCGCGCGGAGCAGCGCTTCTTGCTCCTTACAGCGATGATCCCACGAATACGGGCTTGCTCGTATCCCAGCCGTCCCACATCGAAGCGTGGGCCGAGTGGGCGCTGCGTCATGGATTCCAGGTAAACGTCCACGCCATCGGCGATCGTGGAAATCGAAATGTCCTCGACGCCTTCCAGGCAGCGCTGAAAGCAGTTCCCAAAGCAGATCACCGGTTTCGCATCGAGCACGCCCAGGTACTGAGTCCCCAGGACATCCCGCGCTTCGCAACGCTGGGAGTGATCCCTTCGATGCAGGCGACGCATCAGACGAGCGACATGCGATGGGCCGAGTCTCGCCTCGGCCCGGTTCGCATTCGCGGAGCGTACGCTTGGCGGTCTCTGCTGAATACCGGAGTGATAATTCCAAACGGAACCGATTTTCCCGTCGAGGAAGTCAATCCGCTCCTGACTTTTCACGCCGCGGTTACCAGGCAGGATCCGCAGAACCTCCCCGCGGGCGGCTGGTATCCTGAACAGAAGATGACGAGGGTGGAAGCTCTTCAATCGATGACCATCTGGGCGGCTTACGCCGGTTTTCAGGAGTCGGTTCTCGGATCGCTGGCGCCAGGGAAATACGCCGACTTCGTGGTGCTCGACAGGGACATCATGAAAGTTCCCGACAACGCGATCCTCGGCGCTCGTGTGCTCTCAACCTGGATTGGAGGACGACGCGTCTACGAGGCGAAGTAGCGCGGCACATCGCTTGCCCCTTGAAGCGTCGATCTTCACCTCTGCTCGACACCAAATGCTTCGCCGGCTTGCCGCCTCCTCCATACTTCTCGCTGTCGCTGTCGGCTGTTCCCACGACGAGACTGCGTCCGCTCACACGCGCACCGCTTCTGATTCGCCAGACGACGGAGTTCCACCGCGTCCGTCAGTAATCGCTCCGGCGCCGCAGCCTTACAAAGTTGTGGCCGTTGCAAGTGGTGGAACCGTCACTGGCACGGTCGACTTCGACGGAACTCCGCCCGCCCAACCGGTAATACATCCGACTTCAGATCAGAAGATCTGCGGAAATACCATCGCGGAGAAAACCGTGTCGCTAAGCGGCACGCGCGTCGGTGACGCGGTGGTGTGGATCACCGACATTCGAAGTGGAAAAGACTTTCCGATACAGCGTCGCTTCGAGTTGTCGAATGACAATTGCGTTCTCGATCCGTACGTCCAGGTGATCTCGACGAACAGCACGCTGAACGTCTCCAACGACGATCGCACCCTTGCCACCAACCGGTTCATCAACGTCGGAACTGGTCAGATCGCCGCGATAGCGCCATTCAACGACGACGGCGAAGTAGTTCCGGTCGACAAGCTCAAGGAGCCAGCCGAAATCGAAGTAGTGTGCGAGGAGCACCCATGGACTCACGCGTGGATCGCGGTGCTCGATCATCCATACTACGCTCAGACGTCCGCCGCTGGAGTATTCACGATCGACGATGTTCCACCAGGGCGGTATCGGATCCGCGCCTGGCATCCGGTTCTTGGCTTCGCCGATGACAGCGTGACTGTGACCGCGGGCCAACAGTCGACCGTCGCGTTCAGAATTCGCCCGACTGCCGCTACGGCTCCGACCGTACCCACTCAGCCGAAACCGGAATCGCCGACCGCGTCAACGACTGCTCCGTCGACCCCGATTCTTCCGGCGGCGTCGAGCACATCCGCTTCGAGCACGCCCGCGAACCCACCGCCCCGCTAACCGACCAGGACTTCGCCTGGCCTGAACTGCCCTCGATAAAGCCTGGAGTAAACTCCCTCGGAAGCGAGAAGATCCTGGTGACGACCTTCCTCGACGATCACGCCACGGTCGATCACCACCAGCCGGTCTGCTCGAAGCACCGTGCTCAGTCGGTGTGCGATGATCAAAGTGGATCTGGCGCGCAGGAGATCTTCCATCGCTGTTTCGACTAGCCGCTCGCTCTCGGTGTCCAGACTCGACGTCGCTTCATCGAGAATCACGAGTGCCGGATTCTTGAGAAAAACTCTCGCGATCGCGATGCGCTGCCTCTGCCCGCCCGACAGCTTCACGCCGCGCTCGCCAACCATTGTGTCGAAGCCCGACGGAAGTCTGTCGATGAATTCGAGAGCATGTGCGGCGCTCGCGGCGTCTCGAATCGCGGCCTCGGTCGGTCGCGAGCCGTCCTCGGCGATTCCGGCGTAAGCGATATTTTCGCGGATCGTGCCGCTGAACAACGTCGGCTCCTGCGGAACGATTCCGATCGCTCCTCTCAGCTCATGCAACGACAGATCCCGCACGTCGATGCCGTCGAATGTGATTCGACCGCCCGTGACATCCCAGAACCTCGGCAACAGCGAT
>DASQPS010000190.1:0-3007 GCA_035643845.1 Gemmatimonadaceae bacterium
GCACCGTCGCAAGCGCCGCGGCAGGACCCGCCGCCTCGATCGACCCGAGCAGGACGGCGAACCACGCCACGACGAGCAGAAACGCTCCGATTAATCCCAACACTGGAAGCCACCGAGGCACTAGACGCGACTGATACAACAACGAGCCGAGCAAGACACCGTTCACAGCAGGGATGAAGCTCTGAGCGAAGAAAAACGTCCACCGATACTGCGCGGCCAACCCTTGTGCAGCGCCGAGAGCCGCGACCCCCGCGCCGGCCTCGCGCAAGCTCACGATCGACATGAGGCTGACGATCCCGACGTAAATCGTCGCGGCCTCCAGAGTCCGCGAGGCGACGAAGCCGACCGCCCGCGCCTGACCTTGTCGCTTAACGACTGGGTATAGAGCGACCGCGGTTCCGATACCGGCGAGCGCGACGATCATCTCCAACAACACACCCACGACCACCGGTGTGTCCGGGCCCGGCCCCATTACGAAATTCGCACCACGCACCGATCGGTAAAGAGCCAGCGTTGGAATCGACACGAAGGTGAGCAGATAGAAGACGCCACCGGCTAGCGAGTACTTCCGCAGCGAGTCCATAGGAGTTCCTCCTGCCTTTGACCGTTGTCAGTCGGGCAGTTTCATGAGCTGTGTAAGACGCACGAAGCGCGGGTCACTGCGAATCGACTGCCATCTCGAGTCGCGGTTTAGCCAAACCATCCAGTGTGTGCGTTCCTGCAAACCGCGTTCGAGCCAGACGAACGCGCTGTCACGCTGTCCTAACCCGGCGTGTACTAGCGCCACGCCGTAAGCGGTGACGTACTGATGATGTGATAGAGAATCCAATCGAGAGAGGATCGCGTTCGCCTCGCGGGTTCGTTGGAGTGTTCCATACAGGTGACCTTCCGCTACAATGGTGGGTACCCACGTTCTGAGCGGGCCCGTCGCCTCATATTGCGCAATCGCGTCCGCTGGGTCTCCCATCCCCTCGTACACACGACCGCGATAGAAATGCCCGAGCGCGAAGGTGCTATCCTGCCGTAGTGCGATGTCCAGCTCGCGCGCCGCTTCCTCGTTCTTCCCCGAGTAAAACAAAACCCACCCTGCCGTTCCGCTGATTGCCGTTGAGAGGGGATCCAGCTCCTGGGCACGATGCTCCTGGGCTCGAGCTTCGTCGAAGCGGCCCATCGCCGCGAGAAATAACCCATACCATTCGTGCGCCGTCGCGTAACTCGGATTGAGCTTCACTGCCGCATTGAATTCTTTCTCGGCGCCAGCCCAATCCCACTCGTAGTACATCTTCACGAAAGCGAGCGTAGCGTGAGGCTCGGCAATGGTGGAATCAAGATCGATCGCTTTGTTGGCGGCTTCGCGCGCCTTGAGAAAGGCGTCTGACGGAGCGAGAGCGCCCCCGTATCCGAGCTGGACGTAAGCGTCTGCCATGCCTGACCAGGCAAGCGCAAATCGTGGGTCGATATCGAGGGCGTCGCGGAAGAATTGGATCGACGTGAGGAGGCCGGGGCCGCGCTTGTTCCAGTAGTAGCGGCCACGAATGTAGAGATCGAGCGCCTCTGGATTCATGCCCGGAGCTGAAGCAAGGCGATCCTGGACTGCGGCGCCCCTCATGCGTGTGGTTAGTGCTCGAGCGGCCTCTCGCTGCATTCGTAACAAGTCGCCCCGCGTTCCCTCGAAGGTTTGCGCCCAGATCGTTTTGTCGTCGCCGGCGAGAACGAGCTGCGCAGTCATGTGCACCGTGTCACCGAAAGTCTGGATAGTGCCCGACACGACGGCGTCCGTATGCAGATCGTGAGCGATCTGAGCCGGCGTTTCCCGGGATTTGCGATAGGTCATCATCGTGCGCCGATTGATGACCCGAAGCGTTCCCGCCTGGGCAAGATCGGTGATCAGTTGATCGGTGATTCCATCTGCTACGTACGCGCGCGAAGAGTCCGTTCCAAGATCTTCGAGTGGCATCACGGCGACTGAGAGAATCCGCCTCTCGGGAGTTGGAACACGCGCCGCGACAACGATGAGAATACCCGCAGCCGCGACCAGTGCCGCTGGTCGGAAAAAGCGAGCGCGCCTGCGTTCGACGTGCGTCGTTGTCTGCAACCCCGGACGCTCGCGATGGTCTTCGGGAGGAGGCTGCGCGATACGTCGGCCGGTGAGGGGTGAGGGAACGCTCCGGCTCCGAACGCGCTCGACAACCGCCCGCGTTTCCGGGGAAGGTTGTGTGCCGTACTCACTCCGCAGTCGAGCGACGAGCTCATCATGTACCTTGAGCGCGCCACCGCGATCACCGACGCTGTCGAGAAACTCGATGAGTCTTGCTGAGGCGGCTTCGTCTGTCGGCGCAAGTTCCGCGGCGCGCCTCGCAAGAACAACCGCCGAGTCGATGTCTCCCTCCCGTCGTTTTTTCTCGGCCATCGCCCAGGCGCTCGACGACGCAGCTTGTCGAAACACGGCACGCCGGCCTTCAATCCATTGTTCGAATTCCGGCGCAACGTCGGAGACAAAAAATCCTTCGAGGAAATCTCCGCGGTACAGTTCCAGAGCGCGCGCGTGTTCGCCAGCACGTTGCAACTCGTCGAACGTGACGGCGTCGCACCAGAAAGCGGACGCGTTAACGCCAACCTCTTCCTCTCCGCGAGATACGAGAGTGTCTTCACCAAGTGATCGCCTGAGAAAATGCAGCGCCTGGCGTAGCGCTCCGCGTGCGTGGGCCTCATCGAGCTCCGGCCAAAGGAGAGCAAGGATCGCATCGCGACGGCGGAAGCTGCTGCTGTCTGCAAGCGCGAGATACGAGAGAAGCGCAAGGCGCTTCGGCTGAGCGGAGATGCTGCGCGGCTCTTCCGAGTCTTTCAGCTCGAGACCGCCGAGGGTGCGAAATTCTATCATCGCGGCGCGGTGCGGCGGTGCGCGATCAAAAACGAACCGAGTAGCCGGCGAATATCAGGTAGTCGGCGAGGTCGCCTCCGCCCGTGAAGTTGCGCTGTCGATCGATGAGGCTCCGCGAAAAGTTCT
>DASQPS010000191.1:0-7744 GCA_035643845.1 Gemmatimonadaceae bacterium
CGTGGGCAAAGGTGCGGATCATGATGCCATCGACGTAGCGCGAAAGGACGCGCGCGGTATCCGCAATGGGCTCGCCGCGCCCAAGCTGTACGTCGCGCGGAGACAAAAAGAGAGCATGTCCGCCGAGCTGCCAGGTCCCGACCTCGAAGGACACGCGCGTACGCGTCGAGGACTTCATGAAAATCATCGCCAGCGATTTTCCGGCGAGTGGCTTCTTCTTGTAGGCGCCTTTGCGCATCGACTCGGCGAGTGCAAAGAGCTTGTCGAGCTCGCGCGCTGAGAAATCGGGAATCTGGAGCAGATCGCGGTGCGGTCGCTCGCTGGTCGTCTTACGGGGCATGGGAGTTTCGCGGAGCGTGTATGGTGTTGTCGTGCGCGCGAAATATACTATTAGCGTGAATTCCTCTCTCGTTCTCTCGAGAGCCGCCGTGTTCGCGCTGGCCGGCTGCCACAGCGATTCGACCGGGCCGGGCTTCACCCTCAAACTCGAGCCCTTCGTAACGGCGGGTCTGTCGAGCCCCGTCTTTCTCACCCAGCCGCTCGATGACGGCCGGATCTTCGTCGTCGAGCAGGCGGGGACTATTCGCACAGTTCGCGACGGCGTGCTTCAGCCGACACCGTTCCTGGACATCTCGAGCAGAGTCCTGAGCGGCGGAGAGCGCGGGCTTCTGAGCGTTGCCTTTCATCCGCAGTACGCGACCAACCATTTCTTCTACGTCTACTTCACCACCCAGACGAATGGCGACATTCGGATCGAGCGCTTCACAGCGACCAGTGCCGAGGTCGCCGACCCGACTAGCTCGAAGCTGATTCTTACGGTTGCGCATTCGGACCAGCCAAACCACAACGGCGGACTTCTCACGTTCGGCCCGGACGGAATGCTTTACGCCGGGCTGGGCGATGGAGGCGGTGGCGGCGATCCTTTGATGAATGGCCAGAACTACGACGCGCTGCTCGGGTCGCTTCTCCGCCTCGACGTCGATAACGGCGATCCTTACGCTATCCCTTCCGATAACCCCTTTGTCGGCCAGAGCGGGCGGCGCGGCGAGATCTGGGCAAAGGGATTGAGAAACCCATGGCGATATGCGTTCGACAAGCCGACCGGTCTTCTATACATCGCAGACGTCGGGCAGAATCTCCACGAGGAAGTGGACGTCCAGCCGGCGAAAGCAGGCGGCCTCAATTACGGTTGGAACATCATGGAGGGCCAGAACTGCTACAACGCGTCGACGTGCAGCCAGACCGGCCTCACTCCGCCCGTCATTGCTTACGACCACACTAACGGCGCCTGCTCTATCACCGGAGGATACGTTTACCGCGGAGCGTCCATACCGGAAGTCGTCGGCCATTTCTTCTACTCCGATTACTGCGAAGGATTTTTGCGCAGCTTCAGATACTCGAACGGAACGGCCGTCGATCAGAAGGATTGGGGTGTGACGATGAGCAGTGTAACGTCGTTCGGTCTCGACGCGGCTGGCGAGATATACGTACTCACCGGCAACGGTGTTTTCAGGATTGCGCGGGGGAGCTGAGCTTACGCGGATTTTCATCGCAACTGTCTCGGCAGCCGTTCTGGCTGCAGCACCGTCGAGTGCGGTGGCGCAGAACACTTCAGACCTGAGGATCAGGCTGGAAACGGGCGCCGATGTTCCTGCCGCCGGAGCTTTGGTCGCGCTCCTCGACGCGCGCGACAGCGTCGTCGTCGAAGGGCTTACCGGTGAGCTTGGCACACGGTCGCTTCGCGCTCCGTCCGGAACCTACCGGGTGCGCGTCAGACGGATCGGTTTTCTCCCGTTCGTCTCGCCGCCGGTATCGCTCCCCCACGCTGGCGAACTGGTCCTGCGGGTCGAGAGCGCGCACGTCGTGCTACAGAGCATAGTCGTGAATTCCAAATCGCAGTGCAAACGCAATGATCCGAATACGCAGACGCTTTCACTCGTTTGGGACGAGGTGGAAAAGGCGTTGCGCTCCAGTCAGATCACCACGGCGGATCTCGCGGGCGTGGGCCGCGCCGAAATCTTTCATCGCTCGCTGTCCGCAGACGGCGCCGAGCTCGCGGCCGACACGACGTTCTTCACCATCGGCAGCCGCCGGCCCTTCGCCGCCATCTCCTCCGCGCAGCTCGCGACTCAGGGTTACGTCACGGGAGACGAACACACCGGGTGGAGCTACTACGGACCTGACGAAACGGTGCTTCTCTCCGAGCAGTTTGCGGCATCGCACTGTTTTCGACTCGTGCGCGACCGAGAGCACGGCGGTGAGATCGGCGTGGCGTTCGAGCCAGCGCCGACGCACCGAATCGCCGACATCACCGGGGTGCTTTGGGTGGACGAGGCGACATCGGAGCTGCGCCAGATCGTCTTCAGCTTTGCCAACGCCGGGCCCATGAGCCGTTTCGACGCAGGCGGCTACACGCACTTCAAGCGCCTGCCTTCGGGAGCATGGATCGTCGACGACTGGCGCCTGCGCGTGCCGCAACTCGAGATCCGGCAGGAGCCATACGCGCCGCCCCATCTCGTGCGCACTGGCTACAAGGAGGACGGTGGCAGGATTCTCGCCGGACAGGAGGGTACTTGAAGAGGACAACGCAATGATTCGTAAGTTGAAATCTGGTGAGTACCGGCTGTACTCGAAAAAGAAAAGCTCCAAAACGGGGAAGAGAAAAAACCTCGGGACTTTCAAGAGCCTGGCGGCGGCGAAAAAACACGAGCGCGCAGTTCAGTTCTTCAAGCGAGGCTAGCTGGGCCGCAGCCGAACTGCCCTCGTCCGCTAGCAGAGACTCACAGCGGCCGGGCGCGTGATTTATCGCCTGCTTGCCAGTTTGGTCCTGGCGGCCCACCTCGGCTTCGTGCTGTTCGTAGTGCTCGGTGGATTGCTGGTCCTCAAGTGGCCGCGAGTCGCATGGGCACACCTTCCCGCCGCGGCGTGGGGAGTGCTGATCGAATACAGCGGCTGGATATGCCCCCTTACCCCACTCGAGAACTGGCTGCGGGCGCAGGGCGGGGAGTCTGGCTACGCGGGAGGATTCGTCGAGCACTACCTCCTGCGCACTCTCTATCCGGAAGGACTGACGCGGCGAGATCAATTGGTACTCGGAACCATCGTGCTCGCGATAAACGTTGCGGCGTACGCCGCTCTCGTCGCGCGAAAGAGACGGGCTCAGAGTATGTAGCGCCTGAGATCCTCATCGTCTGCTATCGTCTTGAGCCTGGAGCGCACCAGCTCCTGATCCACGCGAACGGTTTTGGCGCCCGTGTCCGGCAAACCGAACAGCACTTCTTCGAGAAGCGTCGTCATCACGGTGTGCAATCTGCGCGCGCCGATGTTTTCCATGCGCTCGTTCACGTGTGCCGCGATCCTGGCGATCTCCGCCACGCCATCGGGTGTGAATTCCAGCTTCGCACCGTCGGCTTCAACGAGCGCGGAATATTGTTTGGTGAGCGCGTTTTCGGGTTCGGTCATTATGCGCACGAAGTCCGCCTCGGTGAGAGACTGCAGCTCCACGCGAATTGGGAATCGTCCCTGCAGCTCCGGGATCAAATCGCTCGGCTTGGCGACGTGAAAGGCACCCGCGGCGACGAACAGCACGTGGTCGGTCTTCACCATGCCGTGCTTCGTCTGCACGTTGGATCCCTCGACGATCGGCAAGAGATCGCGCTGCACACCTTCGCGTGAAACATCCGGGCCCCCTGCGTGCGAACCGCGCTGTCCGGCAATCTTGTCGATCTCGTCGAGGAAGATGATGCCCATAGTCTGCACCCGCTCGAGTGCGTCGGCAGTCACGTCCTCCTTGTTTATCAACTTCTCCAGCTCTTCGCCGCGCAGGATGCGACGCGCCTCAGAGACTTTCACCGTTCGTTTTTTCTTGCGCTTGGGCATCATGTCCTGAAGCATCTCGGAGATGTTGTCTATGCCCTCAGGGGCGCCCTGCGGCACCATCATGTCGAACATCACCGGCGCGGGCTGCGTGACCTCGATCTCGATCTCCCGTTCTTCCATTTGCCCGTCAAGCAGGAGCTGCTTGAGCTTTTCCCGGGTGCGCTTGTAGCGAACTTCCGACGCGTCGCTCTCACTGGAAACCGCGCCGCCGGGTGAGACGACGAAAAGATGCGCACCTCCGGCGGCGGCGGACGGTGGCGGCGCGGAGTGTTTTACGTCGGGCGGGACGGGTAGAAGAAGGTCGAGCAATCGCTCTTCAGCCCGCTGCTCCGCAATCTCCTGCACTTCGCCTTCGCGCTCCCCGCGCACCATGTTGATCGCGCTCTCGACCAGATCGCGCACCATCGACTCGACGTCGCGGCCAACGTAACCGACCTCGGTAAACTTGGATGCTTCGACTTTCACGAAGGGTGCGCCCGCGAGCCGCGCGAGTCTGCGCGCGATCTCAGTCTTGCCGACGCCCGTCGGACCGACGAGGATGATGTTATTCGGCGAGATTTCGTCGCGAATCTTCTCGGGAGCGCGCTGCCGGCGCCACCGGTTTCGGAGCGCGATTGCCACGGCCTTCTTGGCATCGGCCTGGCCGACTATGTAGCGATCGAGCTCTTCGACGATCTGTTTCGGGGTCAATCCAGCCAGCCGTTCCAGCGCCTCCTGGGTGCGAACAGACGCCATCAGGTCGGCTCCAGGATCGTGATGTTGGCGTTCGTGTACACGCAGATCTCGGCGGCAATCTCGAGGCCTTTGCGTACGACGTCCCGCGCCGGCAGATCCGTGTTCTCTATCAGCGCGCGCGCCGCAGAGAGCGCGTAGGAGCCGCCTGACCCAATCGCAAGTATGCCGTCGTCGGGCTCGATTATGTCACCGGTGCCGGAGATGATGAAGCCGTGATCCCGGTCCGTGACCGCGAGAAGCGCTTCGAGGCGTCTGAGCACGCGATCGCTGCGCCAATCCTTTGCGAGCTCGACGGCCGCGCGCGGCAGATTCGACGGATACTTCTCCAGTTTCTCCTCGAATTTTTCGAAGAGCGTGAACGCGTCAGCGGCAGCGCCGGCAAAACCCGCCAGCAATTTGCCGCCGCGCAGGGTTCTGACTTTTTGTGCGTTGGATTTCATCACGGTCTGGCCAACGGTCACCTGGCCATCGCCGCCCAGCGCTACCTGCCCGTCGCGCCGCACGGCGAGTATGGTGGTGGACCTTACCCGCTCGAGCTGACTCTTCATTGCTTCAAATTAACAGCGCGCCCCCTTCTTGCATTCCTGACGCTAAATGAGACTGGAACAGTTCCCCATACTTCTGGGAGTGCTGATCGCGCTCTTTGGCCTGACCATCCTTCTGGATGCGTGGCAAGCGGGTGGCGTAGCCCCGCTCCGTGAACGAAGGCGTCGGACACGCGCCCAGCCACAGAAGGCAGGCCAAACGTTGGTCGCGTTGGGGACTTTCTGCATGGCTGCTGCCCTCATCGGACGAGACACGTGGAGATGGGGCACGATCAGCGTACTCGCCGGCACCGTTCTCCTCGTTCTCGGTGCGATAATGAACCGCAAATACCTGAAGGAAGTCCTGCTGTTTCGCGGTCCCGCTCGACGCGGTGAGGGCGGCGGGGAAAAGAATTCGCGGCTGAATCAGACGCCGTCGAAAGGAAATCGAATCAGGTAACCGCGCGCCCGGTCAGACGCCGCCGTACCACTCGTAACCCATATCGCTCCAGTAGCCTCCGTTCATCTTCGGCATGAACACGATGCGGGTGAGATACTTCGTGTTCTTGTAGCCAAGCTTGACGGGTGAGTACACGCGCGCGGGCGCGCCGTGCGCGGGCTCGAGCAATTTTCCGTCGAGGCCATAAGCGACGACCGTCTGCTTGTGCATGGCGCTCTCGATGTCCCAGCTCTCGTGAAAGTTGTCATCGAACGACTGGAAGTCGACGAAGCGCGCCTGTGGACTGGGCCGCACGAGCTTCGCGAGCTCAGCGAACGGAACGCCGGTCCACGTTTCGACGGCGGTCCATCCCTCGACGCAGTAGTGATTGACTCTGTTTGATACCTGCGGAAGCCGCTGCAAATCGGCGAGAGTGAAACGAACGGGATTTGCTACGAGCCCGCTGACCTCGAGCGACCATTTGCCCCTGACACTGTCATCCCAGATGGGCACCGTGCGCGCAATGTAGTAACTCGGAAGCATGTTCCCAGAGTCATGCGCTCCTCGCTGCACTACATCCATCGAGGTGTGGCGAAAGAGCTGGCGCTCGACGACTCGATTCTTGCGCTCAGCGTATTTGAGAAGCCTGGTCGCGGCCTTTGGCCCGCGAGAATTGCAGGCGGCCAAAAATACAGCGGAAATCGCAGCGGCCCTGGCTAAAAAGCCGCGACGACCGCCGTCCGGCCGCAGTTGTGGTTCGTCGGGCTTCACAACGGCTCCGCAGTCGGCGCCGTGGATTTTCGGCGCGGAAATAGGTGATAGAATGGCCGCGCGTTGCGCGCTTCGGGCGAATGATGCTCGTCATAGTTGCCCGTGATCATCGACGGGATCGAGTAGGGATCAACCGCGAAAACCATGAAAACGTGCACGACGCTCAGGATCACTATGACGAGCATCGCAATGAAGTGCCAGTAGCGCGCCCACACGTATCCGCCGAGAAGGTTCGTTAGCGGAGCGAGCTGCACGGGCTTCCAAATCGCAATGCCGGTGATCACCGCGAACGCGGCGGCCCAGGGCAGCAGGAAGTACGCGGTTTTCTGAAGTGCGTTGTTCTTCCCCTGGTGTGGATGGTCCTTCCTCACGAACATGTAGAACTTCACCATCTGCACGCTGTCGCGAATGTCCCCTTTCCTCGGCACCAGATCGCGCCACTCTCCGTGGAGATAGATAAAGGTCAGGTAAACGAGACCGTTGATGACGAGCACCCACATCATCGCGAAGTGCCAGTTGCGCGCGCCGGCGAGCCAGGCACCGAAGGTGAGCCACGCGGGAATCGCTTTGTGCTCGAACGGATAACAGCAGAACAGCTCGCCCTTCCGCGCGAACGCTGGGTAGGCGTTGAAGATGCGAAGCCCGGACCCGACCATGATGATGATCGCGACAAAGTTCACCCAATGGGTGACGCGGACGATCCAGTGGTGTCGCTTTCTTTCCATCGCGTCTGAGCTCCGGCAGAGTACGATTCTCCGCCGGAGCTAAGCTAACGATGGGAAACGTGCTGTCCAACCGCTACGAGGCGTGGTTGTTGTTGTCGATGACTATCGTGCCGGCGTTAACCGTGATCCTGGAGCACGCGAAACCATCACTGTTACGATCGACGTCGGCGTATTTCGGATTGTTGAACGGACCGCAACGAAGATTCGTGCACCACGAGTTGCTCTTGCATGCGTTAGGGGGTTGAGAGTGTCCACAGCACCGCGCGGCGGCGCAGACGAAAGGAGGCTTGGCCGACGAGGTATACGCCGTTGTCGCTGATTCCGCTCGCATCAGCGCTGCCGCCACCTTTCGGAGGGCTCAACGTCAAGAGTCCACTTAGTCGCCAAAGGAATGGAGTTTTGTTTTGAGTCCCAACCGAGCCCGACATCGAGCCCCCGGTGCTGACATCAGAGCTGCTCGAGGTCTCTGAACGATGCTCGGTCTTGACGATCGTATTGCTGCTAAGGTCGATCGTCCAACGCATTGCGTGAAAGGATTTGTCATTCAGGAAGCTGGTCCCGGCGACGTAGACAGTGTTGCCGGAACGCTCGCTGACGCGTCGCCCATAAGTGGACACGTCTCCAGGGAAAGGAGGTAGCTCGATCCACGTGCCGTCTGCAATCCTGAGGTA
>DASQPS010000192.1:0-6526 GCA_035643845.1 Gemmatimonadaceae bacterium
CCGCGCTGACTGCGGCCGACGTCGGGATTGCTCTCGCCGGTCACGGTGGCGGAGTGACTTCGGAAGCCGCTGACGTCGTGATCCTGGTCGACGATCTCGGCAAGGTCGGCGATGCGGTCTCGATCAGCCGGCGCACAATGAGAATCGCACGTCAGAGCATTGTTGCCGGTCTGACGCTCAGTGCGATCGCAATGATGTTTGCCGCATTCGGTTACATCCCGCCAACTGGCGGCGCATTGCTGCAGGAAGGCATCGATGTGGCTGTGATCTTTAACGCCTTGCGTGCGAGCTGGGGAACATAGGCTCGCGCAGGAAAGGAAAGGAGGAACGATGTACAAAGTCATCATGGCACCGACCGCCGGCGAGGACATTGAGAAACCTGCTATTGCGCTGGCCGTTCGACTCGCCGAGAAACTTGGAGCGGAGCTCCATCTGGTCAGGGTTGAGACGGCGCCTGTTGCCGTCGACCCGATCCCAGGCAGGAATCCGCTTACGATCACGGACCGGGATTGGCGCGAAGCACGCCTGGATCGCCTCCGCAAGCTGGAGTCGCTCGGTACGTCGTGTCGAGGAGCTGGAGAAATTCGGGTAATTACTGCGCTCGAGGACGGCATCGTCAATCGGACCCTGTGCGACTATGCCAGTCGATTCAACGTCGACCTCATCGTGATGTCCAGCCATTTACGCGGCGGTCTGCGGCGCGCAACGCTCGGGAGCACCGCCGATTATCTGATTCGCAACTGCTATACTCCGGTCCTGGTCGCGAAGCCTTCGCTGTTCGACGATGCCAAGAGGCCAATCAGTCGCATCAGCGTCGCACTCGATGGGTCGTCACTCGCTGAACAGGTCGTGGCGCACGTCGCTGTGCTGGCAACAAAGCTCGGTGCGTCGGTGAATCTGCTGCGCGTGTTGACGCCGCAGACTTACGCGCAGCAACGAATCATGCAGCCGAATTTGCCGTGGTGGGACGCCGACATCGCCGAAGCGAACGCGTATCTCTCCGGTGTAGCGGAAGATCTGAGCAATCAGGGGATCACGGTGAGCACCGACGTGACATTGAGCGATGACGTTAGCCGCGCGATTCTGGATCATGTTGCTCGCAACGAATCCGACCTGCTGGCAGTTGCAACCAGTGGCGCAGGCGGATTTAAGCGCATGGTCTTTGGAAGCGTGGCTGACGAGGTAACAAGAAAGTCGCCGACGTCGCTTCTGGTCTTCCATGCTGTCGACCGCACTGCTACATCCGATGTGTTGGAGCGGCAGCAACAAAAACCGCTCGTCTCGGCGTAACGATGATAGTCCAGGAGGGCAATATGCGTCACGCAGCCGATTCGACACCGAAATCAGGAAAGCCAACGCCGACGGAAGCCATGCTCGCGCCACGTCAGGGCGAGATTGTCTTCCGCGACCTCGGCCGTGAGGAGATCGAAGAGATCATTGCGCGCAACAACGTCGGCCGAATCGCGTTCGCCTTTCACGATCGCGTCGACATCCAGCCAATCCATTATGTCTACGAACGGGGATGGCTATACGGCCGCACCTCTGAAGGAGAAAAAATCGCGACGCTTCAGCACAATCAGTGGGTTGCGTTCGAGATCGATGAACCCAGGGACACGTTCGACTGGTGCAGCGTCGTCATTCACGGCAGCTTCTGGCGCATCCAACCGCTGGGCAGTCCTCACGCCGAAGAGGTCTGGGCGAAGGCCGCCGACCTGGTTTCGAAAATCGTTCCAGGTGCGCTAACCGAGCACGATCCCGTTGCATTCAGACAAATACTCTTTCGCATCGCCGTGAGCGATGTTCGCGGTCGTGCCGCTCAGCGGAAACCCGGCCTTACGGCCGACACTCGAGGGATGGAGGAACCATGAACAACCGAGCCTATTGCGCTATTTCAGGAGTCGTGTTCGCGATCGTCGCCTTGATGCATCTCTGGCGCTACGTTCTGGATTTGCCGTTGCAGATTGGCGCGTGGCAGGTATCGCGAGCTCTTTCGCTCGTAGGCGCGCTGGCTGCGGGACTCCTGGCGGTCTGGGCGTTCGCCGGTGCGAGAAAGCCGAGCACGCGCGAGCCGGTGCCGACTTAAAGGGCCGCTCTAAGCGGGCAAGGTGAATTCGACGCGCGTACCATTGCCGGGCTTGCTCTCGATCCAGATCTCGCCGCCATGTCCTTCGACAATTCCTTTTGCGATGGCGAGACCGAGCCCGGCACCTTGTCTGTCGGTGCGTGTCGACTGCCAGTAGCGGTCAAACACTTTGGGCAGTTGATCCTCGGCAATTCCGCGACCGGTGTCCGCGACTGAAAAAACCACGCCGCCGCCATCGCTGCGCGCGGCAACGGTGATTGCGCCTCCAGATGGGGTGAACTTGATCGCGTTCCCTACAAGGTTCGAGATCACCTGCTGCATCCGCTCGATATCAGCGCGAACCTTCGGCAGTCCCTCTTCAACTTGGACATCGAGGTCGATTTTGCGGTCATCGATCAAAGGACGAAGCGTTCGCAGTGCTTCGTCCAGAAGCTCCGACGGATCTACGGGCTCCGGCGCCAGCTGAAGTTGTCCGACATCCATTTGGGTGACATCGAGAAGATCGCGAATCAGCGAGTCCATCTGTTCTGCGGCGTCGGCAATCAGCGAAAGATTTTCCTTTTCGACATCCGGGATGTCCTGACCCGTGAGTAGCGCACGGCTCAACATTTTCACCGCCGCCACCGGATTTCTCAAGTCATGCGACACTACACCCACGATTTCCTCGCGGGCGCGGAGGCTGCCACGCACTGCATCCAGCAACCGCGAATTGTCGAGGGCCAACGCCGCGAGACGCCCCAGATCCTCGGCGAAGCCCAGATCGTCGACATCGAAACTCCGATCGGTGCGGAACAAGGTGAGTACCCCGATCAGCTGACCACGTGCAATCAATGGCAGATACAAGGCGGCTCGGGGCTGCATCGCTCTCATTGCCGCGATGTAGGCGGGATTGCTGCTGCTTTCGACAATTCGCGATGCTGCGTCGGTGCGAAGAAGAACCGGCGCGCGGTCACGCAAAATCTCCCAGAGGGGATGGTCGGCTGGGGGTTTCCTCACGCCGGCACGGGTGATCTTCTTGAGCAGATCGTTGATGGCGGGATCGGAATGGCAAACGGCACCGGCACGAAATCCGTCCTCAACGCGGTTCTCGAGGATGCAGCCGTTGGCGAGAGCCGGGACCGCAAGTTCTGCAACGCTATCGAGGACCTCTCCCGAGCCGAAAGCGGAGGCCAGCTTTTCTCCGGCGGCCGCAAGAAACTCCTGCCGTTTCTCGAACTGTTTGCTCGCGGTGATGTCGCGCAACACCACCGCGTAGACCACATCGTCGCCTTGATGCACCTGTGAGATCGCGGCTTCGGCTGGAAACTCCTCACCGTTCTTGCGCTGGCCCGCGATTTCACGTCGCTCACCCATCCGCCGAGCGGTAACGCCTGAACGCCCGAACTCAGCGACCTGGCGTGCGTGAACGGACCGGTATCGCTCCGGCATCAACACCTCAATGCGCTGTCCGATTATCTCCTCGGGCGTCCAGCCAAAGATTTTTTCCGCACCCTTGTTGAAGAAAGTGACGCGCTGAAAATCATCCATGCAAATGACCGCATCGGCCGCAATGCCGACGATCTCAGCGAGGATGTCGTGAGTTATCCGCTCGGTCATTGGTGTAAGGTGATCCCCGACATTCGCTGTAGTGTTTTCGCCGCGAACAATCCTCTGTCTCACGACAGAGGCACGCGCCCCTAAATCGTACTTTCTGTTGCACGGCACGACAACCACTCGAGGATTCCCATGAGCGACCACACCAGCGACGGAACACATGGCGGCTTGCTCGGTCAACCGAGCTCCCGTCGCAATTTTCTCCGAAAAACTGCGTTAACCGCATTTATCGGCGGGGTGGCAGCAGCCTGCACGATCGACGAATCGGGCGCCCAGCAGGCCAGGGTTCGCGAAGCGGATGAGGGCGGCGACTCGGCGTCTACACCAGCCCCGCTTTCGCCGGGGGCTGCCGCCGACGCGATGGACAAGATGCACGAAGCCGGCATCAAGGCATTCCCGGCGAAGACGACGGGAAAGGGCAACCAGCTCCTCAAGCCCCGTATCGAGAAAGGCGTCAAGATTTTCGACATCACGGCAAAGAAAATTCGCTGGGAAACCGCACCCGGCCAATTCGTGGAAGCATGGGCTTACAACGAACAGGTTCCGGGGCCGCAGATTCGCGTGCGTGAGGGAGACCGGGTTCGCCTGAACATCAAGAACGAGCTGAGCGAGTCGACCGCTGTGCACTTCCACGGTGTCGAGCTCCCCAACGATCAAGACGGCGTACCGTTCATCACCCAACCACCAATCAAACCGGGTCAGAGCTATACGTACGAATTCACTGCGCCTAACCCCGGCTCGCATATGTACCACTCGCATCACAACTCGGCGACTCAGGTCGGCCTTGGCCTGCTCGGAGCGTTCATCATCGAGCCCAAAAACCCGGCTCCGATCGAGAAGGCGGACATCGATTACGTGATGGTCCTGAACGACGGTGCGCACGGGTACACATTCAACGGCAAAAGCTTCCCGGCGACGGAACCGGTTGTCGCGAAGCGCGGGCAGAAAGTGCGACTGCGCTTCATGAATGAGGGGATGATGATCCACCCGATGCACCTGCACGGGATGCACATGACGATCATTGCGAAAGACGGATGGAACCTGCCCGCGCCGTGGAGGTGTGACACGCTCAACGTCTCTCCTGGCGAGCGCTGGGACGCAATCGTGAATTGCAACAACCCCGGCACGTGGGCATTCCACTGCCACATTCTGCCGCACGCCGAGTCCGACCACGGGATGTTCGGAATGGTGACGGCCCTGGTGGTGAAGTGAGATGAAGGTAGCCCGGGCCGTCCTTGCGGTTCCGCTCGAGCAGAAAATCCTGGGCGCGAACTTCGTCGTGCTGGCCATCGCCATCGCTTTGCTGTTCTCGCCGCTGAATGGCGGTCACGTTCGCTGGGCGGACATGACTGTGCTTTTCGTCGCGCTGAGCGCCGGCACGCTGGCGAGCTTCGGCCTGATCAGGCTCGCTCTTAAACCGGTAAGGGCGCTCGAGCAAATCGCCCGCAAAGTCTCCATTGGGCGTGTCAGCGAGCGAGTACCGCCATCGCTCATTGCAGACCCGGATCTCGCCCACCTGGCATCGACCATGAATGAGATGCTCGATAACCTCGTCGCTGGGCGAAAAAGAATGGCGAAGCTCGCCGCCGAAGTGGTGTACGCACAGGAGAAAGAGCGCGCACAAGTCGCGCGCGACCTGCACGATTCCGTCGGGCAAACTCTCGCTGCCGCGAGCTTTCAGATCGCCGCGGCGGCGAACCAGGGAAGCGTCGCGGAGATAAGATCGCAGCTGACACCCGTGCGCGAGCTATTGCGCAGTTCGCTCGAAGAGCTTCGCAACGTGTCGCGATCACTACACCCCCGAGTCACCGACGATCTCGGATTGCCAGTGGCGCTGCAGGGGCTCGCCGACCTCACCCGTCAGCGCTCACTAATCGACGTGCAGGTCAAGTCCAACCTGAATGGCTTGAGAATCCCCACGGCTTTGTCCGCCACACTTTATCGGATCGCTCAGGAGGCGCTGCGCAACGTCGAGCTGCACGGGGATGCCGGCAACGCGCTGGTCTCGCTTTCGGCGCGTCCCGGTTTGGTCGAGCTCGAGGTAAGCGACGATGGCTGCGGGCTGGACCACGCCGTGGAAAGAATGAAAAACAGTGCCGTTCTCGCCAAAATGGGGCAGCGCCTCTCGCTCGCTGGCGGAGATCTGCATATTCATAGTACTCCCGATTGTGGGACACGGGTTATCGCGCGGGCGAGACTTGAGACGGAGGGCGAGGCAGCTTGAGTAACGATGGCGTAATAACGGTAGTCCTCGTTGACGATCACGCGGTCGTCAGGGCCGGACTCAAGGCGGTACTAAGCACTGCGAAAGACATCAAAGTCATCGGCGAAGGCACGAATGGCAAAGATGCAATTTCGCTTGCGCAGCGCCTCGACCCCGATGTGATCGTGATGGATTTATCCATGGGTGAGATGGACGGCGTGGAGGCGACCAAAGAGCTGAAGGCCAAGGACACGCGAAGCAAGATCCTCATTCTGACCATGCACGCCGAAGATACGTATCTCGTCCCGCTGCTCGAGGCTGGTGTCAGCGGCTACCTGGTAAAGAGCGCTGCTGATCGTGAGCTCATCGACGCTGTGCGCGCGGTCTCTCACGGCGACGTCTACATGCAGCCATCAGCTGCGCGCGCGCTGGCGCAACGCATTCAGCGTAAGGCTGAGCACGCGGACGACCGTACCAAGTTCGAGAAGCTCACCGAGCGTGAGCAGAACGTGCTGCGTTACGTCGCGCGCGGGTTCAGCGCGCCAGAGATTGGCGAGAAGCTCTTTATCAGCCCCAAGACGGTCGACACCTACAAGCAGAGAATCAACGAGAAGCTGGGTTTGAACCATCGCTCGGACTACGTCGAC
>DASQPS010000193.1:0-2162 GCA_035643845.1 Gemmatimonadaceae bacterium
TTCCCCTACACGGGCTGGACGCGCTGAGGCGGGAGCCGAAAAGCGAGCGACACAAACCAAGGAATCGCCTACACCAAATCAGCGATGTGCTGACGTTCTACTGACGCGCCCATTCGTATTCTGATCGCACCGAGGTGCAGCCACCTCGCATGGAATACCACTGGAGGAAGTATGTACACGACTATCATGGTTCCAACCGATTGCTCGGGATTTGACCGCGAGGCAATTCGAGTTGCGCTGAGGCTAGCTGAAAGGAGTCAGGCGACAGTCCATCTGGTCAGGGCTTCGCTCAGTGCTGGCATGTTTGGCATGATGGCTGGCGCGGATGGTCTCGCGCTATCAGCAGATGCGGTGCAACACGAAGTCGATACCGAGCTCTCCGAGCTCTACGCATTGGGGGCGGAGTGCCGCACGAACACGACAGCCACGGTTACGACGTCACTCGAGCAGGGGCCGGTCGCGGATGCGCTGGCCGGCTATGCCAAGCGTCATGGCGTCGACTTGATCATCATGAGCACTCATGGTCGTCGCGGTTTCGCACGCCTGTCGCTGGGTAGCGTTACGGATTCATTGATCAGACTCACCACTATTCCAGTTCTGGTCGTCAAGCCACCGCGCAGCTACCTCAATCCCCAGGTTACGGGCGCGTTCAAGCGGATTGTCGTACCGCTTGATGGCTCCGCGCTCGCAGAACAAATCCTGCCCGGCATCGCGCAGCTCGGCGACCTCGAAGGCTCGGAGCTGACGCTACTATATGTATTGAAGCCACATACCTATTATCAGGAACAGGTCCAGGACCCGCTCGTTCCGTGGTGGGAGAAGGACATCGCGGCCGCGCAGGCTTATCTGTTGCCGATGGCCACAAAGCTCCGCCGACGTGGCTTCACGGTATCGAGTGACATTGTGATCGGCGAAGACATCGCGGAAAAGATCGCGGACTTTGCGCGCGGCGAGAAAGCGGATCTGATCGCAATTGCAACCCACGGCCGCGGTGGCTTGTCCCGCCTTGTCTACGGCAGCGTCGCAGACGCGTTAGTGAAATCAGCACGCACGTCGCTGTTCGTGCTTCGACCGCCGGGCAGGCCGGCGCGAACCGACGCAAAACCGCTTGCCGAAAGAAAAATTACGGCGTTCGCCTGATGGAGGCGCACGCGAGGAGGTTCCATGTATAAGAGCATAATGGTGCCGACAGATTGCTCCGGATTTGATCGGGAAGCAATTCGTGTTGCGCTTCGCGTCGCCGGTCGCAGCGATGCCAAACTGAGACTCGTTCGCGTCCTCACGACGGGCGCCTTTTTCGGCGCCGGTGACACTCGCGCCAACAATCATTCGGTGCCCGCAGTGAAAAAGGAGCGCGACAACGCCCTTACAGAGCTCTACGCACTTGCCGCGGAGTGTCGGCGCGCCAGCGATGTCGATGTCACCGTCGCTCTCGAATCGGGACCGATAGCGGATGCGCTGGAGGGCTACGCCAAGCGCAACAATATAGACTTGATCGTCATCAGCTCGCACGGTCGCGGGGGGTTCTCGAGGTTGTCGCTCGGCAGCGTAGCAGACGCACTCATTCGGCGTACGACTATTCCCGTACTGATCGTCAAGCCGCCGGCTAGTTATCTGAACCCACAGGTTCGCGGCGCGTTCAGGCGCATCGTCGTACCACTCGATGGCTCCGATCTCGCGGAACAGATTCTGGAACCGGTAATGACCCTGGCCGTGCTGGAGGATTCTGAGCTCAGCCTGCTCAGCGTTGTCAAACGCGCGGAGGCGAACACCGAAGGAACGACGGTGAAAGCTCCGTGGTGGGAAAAAGACGTGGCCCACGCAAAAGCGTATCTGGTAAAGATTGCGCAGGGTGGGCGCAGGCGGCAGTTGAAAGTACTTAGCGATGTGGTTGTCGGCGAAGACATCGCGCAGGAGATTGCGGCCTACGCGAGCAAAGAAGGCGCTGATCTGATTGCGATTGCGACCCATGGCCGGGGCGGTCTGTCACGAATGTTACGCGGTAGTGTTGCCGATGCACTCACGCGAGCGACACGGAGCTGCATCCTCGTGTTCCATCCTACTGCGGCGCGAGTGATCGCGAGCGGTGACCAAGCCGCACTTGCCGAAAAGGTGTACTGACACGCTGCTTGATACCGAGGAGCATTCCGCGCTCCATGATC
>DASQPS010000194.1:0-7044 GCA_035643845.1 Gemmatimonadaceae bacterium
CGTGATGGGCGTGATGATCTCGCCTGCTCTTTATTTCTACGGAAGAACGCAGCCCGGCTTGATTGGACAGGCCGCCGTGCTGACCATCGGTGCTTTTGGAGTGCTCACGCTCTACGCATTTGTCAGCCGTCGGGATTTCAACGCCTGGGGCAGCTTCCTGATGGTCGGCCTGTGGGTACTGATCGGAACGATGCTGCTGAATTTCTTTTTTCAGAACCAGGCAGTGAGCCTTTGGCTCGCGTCAATCGCGGTGATGCTCTTCAGCGGATTGCTCGTGTTCGATACCTGGCGCCTGCGGAACTACTACGGCCCTAACGACTACGTCGGCGCCGCCGTGCAGATATATCTGGATCTGCTCAACATCTTCATGGCACTACTGCGCGTCATGGGCAACAGACGGAATTAGCACCAACGGAAAAGGCCGTTGCGTCAGGCGCTGTTGCCGGGTTTTGCGAACGCTTTCTCTATCTGCCGCGCCATGTCGAGATCGTTCTGCGTGATCCCGCCCGCCGAGTGCGTGCTCAGGGTGCAGACGATCTTCGTGTAGCGGATATCAATATCGGGGTGATGGTCGGCGGCTTCGGCGGCCTTTGCTATGTCGGACACGAAGCCGATTCCGTCGAGAAAATTCCTGAACTGGAATGTCTTCGTGATGACGTCTCCACGGCGGCTCCAGCCGGGTAGCGTTCCCAACTCGCGCTGTATCGCAATGTCCGATAGACGCTCAGCCATCCCTACACTCCGAGCACGATCATTGGCGAAGAACATAGCAAGTTTGAGACTCCTTCGCCTGTTGGTTCTTCGCTTCGTCGCCGTGGCCATCGCTATCCTGCCGTCTGTCGCCGGCGGTCAGGAATCCAGGAAATCCACCGCATCGGATGCGTACTGGCCCCACTTTGTATTGGGATTCGCCACGAGCATCCTCGCCCACGAGAGCGCACACGTCCTCACGGCATACGCAGTAGGCGCCCATCCGCATGTCGGTCTCGATCGCGGAAGGCCGACCATTTTTTCAGGAATCGATAGTCGTCTCTATCCGCACAAGCAGTTTCTCTTTTCCGCTGCCGGCCTCACCACACAAGCACTCATCAACGAGGCGATACTCGATATTCCGCACAATCGGGGCGGAGCACTCGAGCGTGGCATCCTCGCCGGTGGAATCGGCACCACTCTCTTCTATATCACGACCGGCCGTAACGCATCGGTGAGCGACGTGAGCTTCATGGCCCGCACTTCGTCTCTCTCGAAGACCCAGGTCTCGCTGATTTTTGGTGGCGTGTCGGCGATTCAGGCGCTGAGAATCTCGCGCAACCCGCGCTACGACCATTTCTTCATACGTCCCTCACCGGAGGGCGCCAGCGCCGGCTTCTCGTTCTAGCCGGCGAACTTCGCACTACGGCTCCTGACCAGGCGATAGCAACCCAGAGAGATTCGGGTTATATTCGGGCATGAAACACACCGAGCCCGGACTCTTCGGCGCCGCCTACGAGAGGTCCTCGCGGCAGCTGCCGGTGATCGGAGAGCAGAAGGACATTCGTTACTACTCGTCTCCGGCGAAGAGCGTCCTCAACGGACCCGAGACAACCGGAATGGGGTTCTGGTCGATCAATCCCTACATCGGTTGCGCGTTTGGCTGCGCCTACTGCTACGCGCGCTACACTCATCGCTACGTGATGGAGCGCGCAGCATCTGACGAAAGGATGACCGACGCCCTCGGCGAAGCGTACGACAAACTGCCGCCCTGGCTTGCATTCGAGCGCAACATTTTCGTCAAAGGAAACGCTCCGGAGGTACTAAGCAGGACGCTTCGCTTCGGAAGCGACCGCCACCTCAAGCTTCTCGAAGGCGAGTCGATAGTCATCGGCACCGCGACCGACCCGTACCAGCCGGCCGAGCGTCGGTATCGAGTGACTCGCGGAATCCTCGAGGTCCTCGCTGAGCACCCTGGACTGAGCGTGGTGATAATCACGAAGAGTCCGCTCATCACGCGAGACATCGATTTACTCTCACGAATAAATCGCATTTCGGATTTGTCCGTTCACGTTTCGCTGATAACCCTCGATCGCGACCTTGCGCGACGTATCGAGCCAAGAGCGCCAACGCCGGAATCCAGAGTCCGCGCTCTCTCGCGACTGCGTGAAGCAGGAATCGATGCGGGCATCAACTGCATGCCTGTTCTGCCGGGAATTACTGACAACCCGTCGGATCTCGAGGCGCTCGTGAAACGGGTCTCTGAGGCGGGCGCAACATACGTAGGAGCGTGCGCCGTCCGACTTCAATCGGCGGCGAGAAAACGATATCTGCCGTTCATCGAGCAGGAGTTTCCGCATCTCGCGGAGCGCTATCGCAACACTTACGGCCACAGCGCATACGCAGGAGAGAAATATCGCGAGGGACTCGCGCGGTTTTTCGGTAAACTGTGCGCCCGCTACGGAGTGCAGGGCTGGTCAGGCAGGGAAGACGAAGAAGGGGACGAGGCGCTTGGTGCGCTCGTCCCCCCGGTGCAGCTAAGTCTCGAGATCTAGCTCGAACGACTTAGTGCTTCGTCGTGTCTGCGGCGGCGGCCTTGGCGGCTTTGCGCCTTCTTGCTGTCCTCACTTCCTTGCGTTCAGTCTTCACGCTCTCTCCCTCCGCCTTTGCCTCCGAGCGAACCGAGCTGCCGCCACCACCGGAGCTCATCGACATGCCGGTGTCGCCCGTCATACCGGTGCCCGTGCCCCCAGTCGGCGGATTGTCGTTCGGACCGAAGCCAATGTTCATCGCCTGAAGCAGTGCGGCGGCGTTGTTCGCCGAGTTGAATTTCTTTGCGCACGTTGCGATAGCGCGACGCGTCTGCGGTCCGAAATGTCCGTCTACGTTCGTCACTCCGCATCCCTGGTCCCTGAGCTCCTGCTGGAGCGCGAGGAACGAGACGCGTGAGAGCCCAGCCTGTGCGGAAGCCAGGGCTGGGACAGCCATTAATGCGATTACAGCGATGGTCTTCTTCATCTTGAACGGCCTCCGATCAGGTATGGTCTCTACTATACAGTAAAGAGTTGCGAATTAGTTGCAAGGTCTACGCCGACGATTGACTATCGCAGCAATGTCCACGCCGACGAGTTGAATACTGCAGCAATGAAATGGACAAAAAAAACGCCCGACTCGCAAGTCGGGCGTTTCATTGGCAAAACGGGTTTTTACCGAAGCGCCTGGATGATCAGTGCGCCAATCGCGAGGAGCGCGACGCCAATGGCGACCGCTGCGACGGGGGTGATCGTCAGCTGATGCTTCCACCAGCTCGACGCTGTTCCCGGAGTGTCGGGGAGCGACGCCATGATCCGCTGCTGCACACCAACCGGAGTGACCCGGCGGCGGAGCATTTCACTTTCAGCGTTGATGCGGGTCCAAAGCTCGACCTTCGACTTGCCCTCGACTTCGCTCGCGCGCATCACATCGACTTCGCCGTCAAGCCAGTCGTGCAGCATGCTGTGAGTCGCGCCGCCGTTGAGCGGAACCTCACGGTCATAGAGCTGCTCAGTGGGCTTATCCTTCCGTTGAACGGGCTCGCGTCCCGTAACTTTGTCGTTTCTGTCGAAACCAGCGTCATCAAGCATCATGCGTACTTCTCCTCGAGCAATTGTTGGAGCGCCTCTCGCGCCCGATGCACTCGCATCTTTAGCGCGCCAACGGTCGTTTCCAGTAGTAGCGCCATCTCTTCGTACGATCTTCCCTCGACGTGCTTCATCACGAACGCTTCACGCAGCGAGGGAGCGAGTCTGGCCAGAGCAAACTGAAGGTCCGTACGCAGCTCGTTGCGGTCCATCTCTTCTTCCGGCGTCGAGTACGTTGAGGGCTGATCGTCCTCGTCGTAGCTCACGTGCGTCCGCCGAATATTCTTCAGCCAATCCTTGCACGAATTAGCGACGATTCGAAACACCCATGCGTCAAATCGGCCGCGAACTTCGCCCAGATGCTGATAGGCTTTTATAAAAGACGCCTGGAGGATGTCTTCCGCCACATCAGGGCTTCCGGTCATTCCAAGAGCATGGCGGTAAAGCGGGTCGCTGTATCGGGTTATCAGTACCCCGAACGAGTCCTTGTTACCTGCCAGAATCTTGGCAATGATCTCCTGATCAGCGTCGACAGCCGGCGCCTGAGCATCCGGCGTCGCACTCCCTGCGCCCAACGTCTCACTACCCTGATTTTGCAGCGGCACGGCTGGCATATTCACCTGCCTAGTGTAATCCCTTTGCCACCGCCTGTATAGACCCAACTGGCTCGTAGACAACACCTTATAACCGTTACATTAGCCATGACGAACAAGCCCACGTGGAAGCAACCAAATTATCGGAGACGGACGAGATATAAGTGCTCCAGAGCGCTGTCGGCGTGGTAGTGCCGGCCGTCCCGGTCGCTGTCGGCGCGATATCGCCTATACCTCTGCGTGAAATGCGACACCTGACCGTCAACCGCGACACCAGTGAGAAGCTCCTGAAGCAATTCCGGGGGTAAATGTCCCTCAGAATTGAAGCTCACTAAGGCGTGCCTCGCGCCCGTTGCTTCGAGGAGTCCCGAAAACAGCTTCTTCACCCTCCTTCCGTGAGACCACTGGCTGCGCCCTTCCTGCCCAGCGAGGAGTCCCACTTTCCCTCTGATCTCGGGAGGTGCTTCGCTCCATCCCCTCGCTAGAATCTCGGGAATATGGTAGTAGGCGACGTATTGCCGAGAGTTGTACGGCGGGTCGACATAAAGTAAATCGACCTCGCCGATCTCCTTTGCGGCCTCCGTTGCATCTGCAAGCCAGGCCCTGGCGGGAAAGGCACCCATGGTTGGCCTCTCAGCGGTTACCTCAAAGCGGCGCCTCGCATTTGGCTGCCATCGCTTCATGTACGAAGCGTAAACGCCGGCCGTGTTCGCCACCCGGTCGGCGCCCTCGATTATCGCAGCGAGAAGGAGGTAGTAGCTGTCTTCACTGATTTCCCATCCCATTCGCCATCGCTCTAGCCCTTCCCGCGCGGCGTCGATCCGTCCCGCGTTCTCAGGCGTGAAATACATCCGCGACTCTCCGCCCCCATCGTTCGTCGCGCCAGCGCTCGGCGAAAAGTGCGCTGAGATAAAACCTTCCACCGGCTCCAGAGCGGAAAGGCTCATCGCCCGATCCTCGATTTCAGAATCAACGCGATCGGCGACTACGTACGCGCGCTGGAACACGTACGAAGACATGAGAAGGTCGCTCGAGTACACCCGCCATCCGTCGGCCTTGAGGGCGCGACTCACGCTCGCCGTCCCCGCAAACGCGTCGTGAACCGAGCCGACGACCAATCCGCTCCTTCGCAGGGTGCGAAGAATGAACGGAAGGAGTCGCGTCTTGTTGCCGATGTACCTCATGATGCCAAAAGGCGAGGTATCTCACCTCGCCCTTCAACACAATCCCTCGCCGGCCCTACTCGCACGTTTGCGCAAGCACTGGGCGCGGATTCTTCGGGATCGCGAACCCGTAAGCGGCGTTGAGCGCATCCGCGGCTGCGTTCGCCATCTCCTGATATCCGTCGAGATTCGGATGAACTCCGTCGAGGCTCACGTATTGACCATAGGGCAAAACGCAGCTGAACAAGTCGCGAACACTGAAAGCCGCGCGGCGCGTCACCCATCTATGCCACAGCGACGCAAGATCGAGGAACGCCCACGAATTTGCCTGCGCAATGGAGCTGATGTGCGCGTTCATTCCATCGATCAAAGTGTCGAGCGTCTGGACATCGGCAGGCGTGAGAACATCGTCCTGCACACCCGGCTGGTCCGCGCAGCTCAATGTCTGCGGCAGTCCACTTGCTCGGGCGGCCGCAACCGCGCTCGTCACCTTCGCTGGAACGAAAATCAGGTTCGCGTTGCCCTGACAATCGTCAGCAACCACGACGCCCATCTCCTGGAATTCCGCGCGATCCTGATACAACTCATCTCCGGTAACCAATGAGACGAATCCGTTGGTCCGTGGAAGTCCGACAAGAAGAACTTTCGCGCCGGTCTTCTTCACACTGTCGATGATCTGATCGTAAACCGGCTGCCAGACGCCGTTAGGCACGATGGTCCCCTGAGCGGCCGCGCCGCGATAGCCGGCCTTCGGAACAAGGAGTCCGGACGCAGCACCCAGTACTTCGTTCGCACCCAGCTCGATGGATATGAGCGTTGGATCCTGCCGCAACATCGCTGTGATCTGCGTCGTCCTGGGAGGCAACACAAGACGATATTGACGGCGACGCTCCACACCTTCTACGGAAGCAGTCTCAGGTGTGGCGAACAACGCGTCGTAGCTATCCGCGGCATCAATCGCTACATCGTTCGTTGGCAAAGTGCGCTCGCCGAGCAACGCGCAATTCGTATCCGGAGTACTAATAGACGGATTCGCGCTGGCGCTGATTCCGCTCAGCCGAACATTCAGCTCGAGCGGTGCAACGATCGGAGAGAAGCATCCGGGCGCCTGCGCCAGCGGTTGAGAAAAAGGGGCGCGGGCTTGATGAGCGAGCAAATTGGTCCAGTCCTGCTGCTGGCTGAAGTACACGACGCCGTCCGACTCGACGCCCATGCTCAGACTCGTACCAACTGCGACATAACGCTCAAAGCCCTGCGTTCCGGCTGGGCCCGCTTGATGGTCGGCCCCGCAGCCGGCAATGAACAAGAAGCCGAGCGTCCTTGTCGCGAGAAGGCGCCGATAGGTCATATCCGATCTCACTCGAATGCGCCCCACCCCGCGCGCCTGATTGAACTTCCGTGCTCGTCGAGTTTCGGTGGATTCAATCGCACCGAACCAGCCACAGTCGGTGGAACTCCAGTGATCGCCGACGCACCGCTCGACTCGAGAGCCTCCTTCACTCCTTTCACAACCCCGCAGGGAACGCCGTCCGATTCGAGACGATCGAGCCAGTAACGAGCGTCATTTTGCAATAGGCGCTCGGAAATCGCCCTGACTATGCGGTCGCGATTGGTCGCTCGACCAGCGTTGGTCAGCAGATCGTTGTCTTCGGCGAGCGTGTCGAGACCGAGAAAGCGCGCGCAGGCAAGCCATTGCGT
>DASQPS010000195.1:0-2452 GCA_035643845.1 Gemmatimonadaceae bacterium
CCTACGACGACGCCGATTGCAACAATCGCCGGTATCACGGCGAAGAGGATTTTGGTGAGACTCTTCCAGAACTGGACAAGCGCGTCTGCCGTCTCGACGGAATAATTGGGCTCATCGCTCGGCCGCAGATGATGGGCAACGCGCATGGCTTCGTCCGCTCGCTGCATTCCACTCGCAATGAGGTCCGCCGATGGCATCTTCACGGAAACCGTATTCGTTTTCCGGCGACCGAAGACCGTTTCGAAAGTGGTCAGCGGAAGCAGCACGAATCCATCGAAAGACTGGCCAAGGACGCGGCCCTTCTTGGCGATCGTTCCGACGATTGTGAACCGCTGACCAGCGATTCTTACATCCTGGCCAACCGGATCGACGTTCTGGAACAGCTTCTCGGCTATGTCTGCGCCGACCACCGCTACGTCGCGCCGCTGACTGACGTCGACGTCGCTTATCGGCCTACCGCCTGCGAAAACATAATCCTGAACGATCTGGTACGGAGCAGTTACGCCGAGAATGGCAACGTCTGCCATAGTATTGTTGCGCCACACGACGTCGGCGATGGGTGTAGGCGAGCCAGACTGCATACTCACCGCAACAGCCTCGGGGACTGCGTCGATCACAGCTTGTGCGTCGGACTCCGTAATCCGCGGACGCTTCTGGAGCTTGCGCCATTCCTCATCGTCGATGAGGCCGATTTGGATCGGCGTGCGTCGGACCTGGAACGTATTTGCACCGATCAACGCGCTCGCAAGATTCTCTTTCACATACGCGTTCATTCCCGAGATAATCGCTACGACGGCGACGAGGAAGGCGACCGATACGATGATCCCGAGCAGTGTGAAAAACGAGCGCAGCTTGTTGACGCGGATCTGCTCGAGCGCGGTAGTGATTACATCGGCGAAACGCATGACACAATTTCGGCGTGTGACGCTGACGGCGCCATGCCGACTTGCTACTTCGGGGCGCTACTCGTAGCGGAGAGCTTCCACCGGATCTAGACGCGCCGCTCTGGCTGCTGGGAGCAGTCCGAAGAGTATTCCGGTGAATGCGCTCGTCGCGAGCGCCGCTATCACCGCCGACACGGGTGTCGAGGCCGGCACGGCCGGGAATGCCGTCTTGATCCCCAGCGCGACCAATATGCCGAGCAGGAGCCCGATAGAGGCGCCTATGCTCGTGAGCGTTGCTGCCTCGACCAGAAACTGCCAGAGGATTGCGTTCTTGGTGGCGCCCAACGCCTTCCGAACGCCGATTTCACGCGTCCGCTCAGTGACGCTGATCATCATGATCGCAACTACGCCGACCCCGCCCACAAGCAAGCCCACGGACGAGAGCGCCAGCCCGACGTAGAAGAAGGTTCCAAAGAGCTTGTTGTAGATGCCCATCAGCCGATCCTGGGTCACGATCTCGAAATTATTTTTCGCGGTCGCTCTGAGTCCGCGACGCGCACGCATGAGCGCTGTGACATCGTCGGTCGCCTCCTCAGTCGTCACACCCGGCTCGGGCTTCACGATGAAGTCGACGCCGCGCATCCACGGGTTCAGGCTGCGGCGCGCCGACTCGAACGGTACGATCGCCTTCGCCTGATCGCCGCCGCCCGCGGAGGTCGGAGTGCCCATTGGGCTCGCCGTGTAGTGGTACACACCTATCACAGTGAAGCCGACTCCGTCCACATTGATCGTCTTCTCGAGCGGGTCCGAGGTCCCGAAAAGTCGCTCGGCGAGCTTCTCGTTCACGATGATGACCCGCGCTGCCGTTGTATTTTCGGCGTACGTGAAGCTCCGCCCGGGATAAATGTCGCCGCCGTCGACGTCCACCCAGTTGGGAGTGTAAATCTCCATCCCCGTGCTCACCTGCTTGTCCTTATAGGTGAACTTCGCCCCCGACCCGAGGTGCGCCGTCACCGCTTTGATTGTTGGAAGCTCCTGAATCGCGTTGGCGTCGTCGATCGTGAGGGCTGGATTGCGGCGCTCTGGGCACGTTTCATCGGAGCCATCACAGGCCTGGAAACCGCTGATCGGTCTCCGATACATGAAAAACGAAGTCGGCCCCGCCGCCTCCAGATCTCTCGCGAAGCTTTCGTTGATACCGCGCACCACCGACGACATCGCTACGACCACGAAGACGCCTATCGCCACGCCCATGATGGTGAGTGCCGCCCGCACCTTGTTGGAGCGGATGGCGTCAAGCGCCATGCCCACACCCTCGAGGGCATTGAAGACCCTTTGCGCGACTTTCATCTCATTCCTTGCGGAGGGCTTCGATCGGATCGAGCGAGGCAGCGCGGCGCGCTGGGTAGACGCCGGAGATAATGCCTACGACAGTGCCGAGCAGCGTCGCCATCACGATCGACCACGGGGCGACAGCGGCGGGCAGCGGAGTCTTCCACTGAACGAGCTTTGCGAGCATGATGCCGAGCAGAATCCCGATCACTGCGCCAAGAGTGCTTAGCGTTGCC
>DASQPS010000196.1:0-4522 GCA_035643845.1 Gemmatimonadaceae bacterium
CTATAAGCCTCGAGGTCACGAGGGCACGCCGCCGGCAAAAATTGCCATCCTCTGAGGAGTCGGGCGCCCCGGTATGTTCGCCGTTTCGGCCCAGGCGAGAAACACCTCCAAAAGCTGCGGATCGAACTGACCCGGCGACGAGCGCATGATGTCCGCTGCACGGGCATGCGTGAGTCCCGGACGGTAGGACCGCGTCGTCGTGAGCGCGTCATACACATCCGCGACACACAGAATGCGGGCTGCAAACGGTATCTGCTCGCCAGCCAAGCCATCCGGGTATCCCGTCCCATCCCATCTTTCGTGGTGGTTACGGATAATGGCGCGGATGTCGCCGGGGAAATCGATGTCCGCTACAAGCTCGAGACCGGCCTCCGGGTGGCGCTTCATGATTTCCCATTCCTCAGGTGTCAGTTTGCCAGGTTTGTTCAGCACCTCAGTGGGAACGATGATCTTGCCTATATCGTGAAGCAGCGCGCCTATGCGAAACCAGAACAGCGATCGCGCATTGAAGCCCATGCTGTCGGCGAGGACGCAGGCAAAAAACGCGACTCGATCGCAATGTCCGCGCGTGTAACGGTCCTTGCTTTCAATCGAATTGCCCCACTGACCCGCGATCTCCAGAAACCGCGACTCGAGCGCACCGTGTCTCTTTTCGACGTGCGCGATGCGATGGCTCGCCTTGAGCTGGGCGTAGACTGAGTGCGCTTCGTTCAGACTCTGAAGCATTTCGCGATGCCGCTTCTGCGTCCAATAGAGCTCCGCCTGCTGTTCCGCAACGTCGGCCCTTAGCAGCAGATCGCCGGTCTCCACGGCGTGGCGCCGCGCAGCATCCAGATGTTGCGACGCCCCTTCGTAATCCGAGCGCTCGCGCGCGATTACGCCCAGATGTCTGTACACCTCTCCGCGCCACGAGGGTACATCGTCCGTCGCAACTGCCAAAAGTTTCTCGCACTCGGCCTGAGCTTCGTCGTAGCGCTTGGCAGCGATATAGAGCTGCACCTGATTGGCCGCGAGATCGAGTTGTCTCGCGCGATCGCCCTCCTCAGCGAATGCGCGAGCGGATTCAATGTACGCCGCCTCGGCGTCAGCCAACTCTCCCAGCTCCATGTAGGCGAGGCCGATGTTGTTCAATACCTGCGCTTCGTGATTTCTCAGGCCAAGTGCCTGATATCCGAGATGGCTCAGCCGGAATGCTTCGAGGGCGGCCCTCAAATCGCCACGGATCATCGCGACGGTTCCAACATTGGAGTCGATCATGGCTATGAGCGCGGCGTCGGCCGCCAGTTCGGCTTTGCTTCTCGCCGCCGCATAGATCACCGCAGCCTGGTCAAGATCTCCGCCCATTTGGTACACGATTCCGACGACGTTGAGCGCTTGTGCAACTGCGGCCGGCGAACCAGTCACATCGGCGGCAGCGACCGCGGCCTCGAGCACATCGAAGGCGGCCCCGCGATTGCCCTGTTCGAGATAGGCGCGTCCAAGCCAGCGCAATGCGGCAAGGCGGGTAGGCGCGTGGGCATCGGGATCCCGAACAAGCTGCTCGTACAGTGCACACGCATCTGCCCAGCGCCCTTCCCTCTCAGCCTGCTTCGCCCTGTCCATGCATTCTTTGACGGCGGGCGATTCGACTGCCCGAATCTCGACCGTGGGGCGGGCGTTCGTCATGATGATGCGAGTATTGTCCGCCGCACGCTGCTTTCGTCGCGCAGCTTCCTGGCAAGTGTGGGGCGGGAGATGCCGAGTATCCGCGCCGCCGCGCTTAGGTTGCCACCCGTTAGTCCGATTGTGGTGTGGATCGCTTCATCGACGATCGACTGCAGCGATTTCCCTTCCGGCGGAATGTGAATCATCGCGCCAGCTGGTGCGCCTACGAGTGGTACGAGCGAGCGGCGTTGAAGGGAGAGATGGTGAGGATGGATCAAGTCGCCAACGCACACGACGACAGCACGCTCGATGACATTCTTCAGCTCGCGAATGTTTCCCGGCCAGTGATGGCGCTCGAGCGCGTCTATCGAATCAGCGGCGAGGCGAAGATTTTCACGGCCCTCGCTCTCCGCGTAGCGCTGCACGAAGTATTTCGCGAGCAGCGAGACGTCCCCATTCCTGTCGCGAAGCGGCGGAAGCTCGATGCGTGCGACGTTCAGACGGTAAAATAGGTCTGCGCGGAAGTGGTTGTTCTCCACTGCTCGCTCGAGAGCCGCATTCGTACCGGCAATGATGCGAGCGTGGAGCGTCTGCTCGTCCGATCCACCGAGTCGGCGAAACCGTCTGTCCTCAACGACTCTGAGCAGCTTCGCTTGGAGCTTGAGAGGGAGCTCCGCGACTTCATCCAGAAAGACTGTGCCGTGGTCGGCGACTTCCAGTAGTCCTCGCTTGAGCGTCTTGGCATCGGTGAAGGCGCCCGGCTCATGTCCAAACAGCTCGCTCTCGAGAAGCGTTTCAGGAATCGCCGCGCAGTTGATTGCGACGAATGGCTCGGCTGCGCGTGGGCTCGCCGCGTGGATGCCGCGGGCGAACAGCTCCTTACCGGTTCCGGTCTCTCCCACGAGCAGAACGGTCACGCTGCGGCTCGCGGCTATCTGGGTCGCGAGCGCAATTACCTCGCGAACGACGAGACTGTCGCCAATGACGTGAGAATGCCACCGGTCTGCGGGGGCATTCGAAGGCCGCGCTGGACTGATTGTGCCGTTCCTGTCGCGGACGCCAAACAACACGCGGCCGCGCTCGGGTTAAAGAGCGGATTGCAGAGAAAAAGGCGGTCCGGAGAGCGACTCCGTCCGCCTTCTATCAGACGAGGACGTGCTCGCCTGAGTCACCCCGCGCGGGCCTCCCGAGAAGCCGCAGGGGAGTGCTAAACGGTGCCTACCCAGGCAAGGAGCTAATCCTGAGTTGCAAGTCCGCAAGGTCGTGCCGGGCGCCGACCTGTTTGAACGACTCGGCAGCCTCTCGCCACGCCGATTTCGCGGCTCCAGGATTCCCGAGAGAGCGCGAGATCTCGCCGAGCTCGCGTAGCATCTCGGCGTGGAGCAGCCGGTCTTCAGCGCCTTCCGCCTCGTAGATTGCGATGCGAAGCGTGGCGATGCTCTTGTCGAGGGCGCCTCGTTCACGTTCGATGCTCGCCTTGCACTTTAGCGCGCCCGCAGCAGTCAAATGGTCGCCGCGCCGCTGTGCCTCTTCGAGGGATTGCGTGCAGAGTTCCTCTGCAACCTCGAGTTGGCCAAGGCCGACCCTCGCCTCGGCGAGATTGAGCGTGATGATGCTTTCGACGATAGCGTCATTCCGTTTGACCGCGATTGCAAGTCCGCGCTGGAGATTTTCCAAAGCTTCACCGAAGTTTCGAATCTTCGTATTCAGCATCCCGATATTGTTCAGGACCCAGGACATCGCTTCCACGTCACCCGCGTCCTCGAATGCATTCAGGCTGTTCGCGTACGCTGCAGCGGCAGCGGCAAAATCACCACGCATGTTCGCGAGTACACCGCGATTCTGCTCTATCATTCCGAGCAATCTCTGTTCGCCGATTTTTTCGGCGAGAGTCGCAGCTTTACGGTACAAACGATCCGTTTCCTTCTGATCGCCGCGACGTTGTGCGACGATGGCGAGGCAGTTGAACGCGTGCGCCTGACCGGCTTCGTAGTGGGCCCGGCTGGCTTTGGCGAGACTGTTACTGTAACAACGGTAAGCGGCTTCGGTTTCCCCCCGCTCCCTGAGAAGCGTCCCTTTCCAGCGGAGTACGTCTGCGAAGAAGGGATGGAAGCTATCGGGGTGAAAGTGCGCCAAAGCATCATCGTATAAGCCGAGCGCTTTAGCAGTTTGCTCGCGTTGCTCAGCCATGCGCGCCTGTCCCACCAGCTCGCGAGCGGCTTCTACGTCATCGGCTCGCACTGAGGGACCAGCGCGAGCCGATGACTTCTGCGGGCTATGTGGAGTTCTTTCCGCTCTTTCCATTATATGTCCCCGAAGGGTCGGCTCGGTTCAGCCTGAAGATAGCATATACCGGGAAAAGTGATTCAACAGCCAGGTTTCCACTTGGGGTTGCCCGTTGGCAGGGCCGAAAATCGTGGTCGTCTCGATTTCGTTTGCCTTGAGAAGTCCGCCCAAAAGCGTCGGATCTGTGGAGAAGTAGGCGCCGAACGCGTTCCACGCCGTCTGCGTGCCGTAGACGTTCGTGTTTTTCAGACTCTGGGTAACGATGACCGGATGGGCGAACCTGATTCCGTGCGGTTGCATGTCGTAGGACACATATCCGCTACCGTCCGAGACGATCTTGATCGCGGTGGACGTGCTGAGCGCGCCCCTTGGGAAGGTGATGGTGAAATCAGAGCCGGGAATGCTGAGCGTTCCACCGTTGTAGCCGATAGTCCCCGAGACCGTGCGCACTTCATTGGAGTGGCCTGCGGTCCATTTCACCGCATTGACCGGTATGCCATCTGGGCTGCTTTGGAAACCGATGACGTGGAGCACCGTCCCGAGGAGTCCGGTAACGATCCCGAGAACTCCGCCGAGGAGCCCGCCCAATAGA